>NZ_JALJYG010000001.1 GCF_024170505.1 Methanocalculus alkaliphilus | reverse complement strand
AGCTGCAACGAGGAAATGTATGTAATCCGTGTCAGTTACTTGATACTGCTTTGACACGCATTATTTTATGCTTTACTAATATATTGATCTTTTGGCTCAACTAAAATTGTGCGTAAGTCCTACAATATAAAAAACGATGAGGGAATGAACGGGTATCATCAGAGAGGGATGATCTTTGCATCAGAGGTGTGACAACAGGGAGGACACTCCAGGATCAGAGGTTCTGCATTTCCGGATGTTGATCCGAAACCCCGGATGATGAAGCCCGGGTGGGTAGCTATGGTCCGCTCATTGAATTACTCGTCAATCCGGAAACGGGTCTATGATATCATGGAGCCGGTATCGCGTGGCACCGAAGGGAGCTATCTTTTTGGCCTCTTCATCACCATAGCGATCCTTGCCAATCTCCTGGCGATGATCCTCCTTAGCGTCTCCCAGCTGCAGGAGATCAGCCTTCCTTTTTATAATGCCCTCTGGAGCATCACAGGCATCACCCTGATGATCTTCATCTATGAGTATATCATTCGAATCTGGGCCTCCGCCGCCGATCCGATCTATCGAAAGCCTCTCCTCGGGAGGCTGAAATGGGCGATGACCCCGTACGCCCTTATCGATCTCATCGTTATCCTGCCGTTCATCCTCCTTCTTCTCTTCGGGATTAACCTGACCGGACTCGTCGTTCTGAGGATCTTCCGTCTCTTCAAGCTGCTCCGGTATTCTGAATCGATTAACCTGATCATCAGGGTGATCAAATCTGAAAAAGACACCCTCATCACCACATATCTCGTCCTGGGTATTGCCCTCTTCATCGCAGGAACCCTGATGTATGAGATCGAGAAAATGGCACAGCCGGAAGCCTTTGCGAGCATACCGGCTGCAATGTGGTGGGGAGTGATCACCCTGACAACGGTCGGGTATGGCGATGTTGTCCCGATCACTCCGCTTGGAAAGATGCTTGGGACGATTATTGCCCTCATCGGTATCGGAATCTTCGCTCTTCCCGCGGGTATCCTGGCATCCGGGTTCACCGAAGCGATGAAAAGGGAGACCAGAACTGGAGTGGAAGATGAGACGTACCTCTGCCCCCATTGTAAGGAGGAAATTATGAAGAATGAGCTCTGGAGAAAGTAGGAACCGGCACTCACCTTCCCTCGAAGATGAGCGTCATGGGATCAGAGCTGATGGATCTCCGGATCTCACCTCTTCGTCTTCCATACCCCTGCCGGTACCCAGATCTCAAACCTCGCCCCCTCTCCGTGTACGCCGATTTCATGAATTGTTATCCCGGTGATTGCCAGGATCTCCCGTGCAAGGAATAGGCCAAATCCGGTATTCTTTCCATATCCCTGTTTGAAGATCTCTTCCTTCAGGTCGTCAGGAACGCCGGGTCCGTCATCCTGCCAGATGATCAGAAGATCGCCGTTCTGTTCCTCACACCGCACTTCCACCCGGTCCGCCGCCTCCGCATGCCGGAGAGTATTATCCATCAGGTTGGAAAAAACCCTCTCGATCATCGGATCAGCAAGCACCTGGTAACCGTGGCAATCTGCAGAAACGGGGATAGTGCAATCGGGGATTCTCGTAATAAGTTCCTCGATTCCCTGCCACGCTGCTTTCTTCACCCCGAGCTCTTCGTATGTCCTGGTGAATTCGATCTGCCGTTGGATCTCACTGCCTGCCCGATCTATCTCACTCAGATACGCCGAAAGCTTTGGATCATCGATCTCTTCGATTGTCAGGTCAAGGTATGCCTGAAGGATCATTATCTTGTTCAGGATATCATGCCGGGTGATTGACGAGAGGATCTGCAGCTTATGATTGGCTGTCTGGAGGGCGTCTTCTGCGATTCTCCGTTCAGTGATGTCACGTGCGGCGGCAAAGACACCCTGTACAGTACCTGACTGGTCTGTATAGACACGTGCATTATAGAGGACATCCGTTGTCCTGCCGGAACGGTGGCGAATGGTGAGTGGATAATCCTTCACAAATCCGGATGTAAACGCTTCGGCATATCCTCTCCCTGCCTGATCGGGCTCGGTGAAGTAATCTGCAAAATCACTTCCAATAAGCTCTTTTCGTGAAAAACCAGTCACTATTTCTGTAGCCTGGTTCACATCCGTGATCAGGCCTTCCGGGCTGATGGTGACCAGCGGATCAAGACTTGCTTCGATAAGCCCGCGGGTATAGAGAGAGATCTTCTGCAATTCCTCCTCGATTCGTTTCCGTTCGGTGATATCCTGCACCGCTCCATGAAGCCCGATGCAATTGCCGTTGATATCAAGGCTCTGGCGGCCGAGTGCATGCACATTTCGTATCGTGCCATCCGGACGGACCATCTCAAGTTCAAGCTTGAAGGGCTCACCTGCCTCCAGTGTCCTATGAATCGCTTGTTTGAGATGATCCCAACTTGCCGGAGTGTAGAGTGGTTGATGTTCTTTATAGTTCAGTGCGGGAAGGGCCGGATCTCTCCCTGCAATAACGTAGAGCTCTTCAGACCAGGTCATGCTGTCTGTCTCCATGATCCAGTCCCATACCCCGATCTCCGCCAGCTGATGCGCCTCTTTCAGTCGTTGTTGTGTCGTTTCGAGTTCAAAATATGCCTCTTTCCGGCGGGTGATGTCACGCATCGAGATGATCATCGAAGATTTGCCTTCATACTCGATCCGTCTCCCGATACACTCCACCCAGATCATGCGATCCGAATCAGTGATCAGCTGGTAATTGACGAGGTATGCATCGATTCCCAAAGCAACCTGGCGAAAGTCCTGGATAACACCTTCCTTTGAATCCGGTGCAATGAATTCCATCACGTTTCTTGTCCCGATCATCCTCCCGGGATCTGGTACATCGACAATCCTTGCGGCAGAGTGGTTACAAAACAGGATATTCCCTGAGAAGTCGGCAATGAGAATGCCATCGAATGCATTCTCAACAAGAGTTCTGAACTTCTCCTCACTCTCCCTGAGTCTCTCCTCAGCCTTTTTTCTCCGGGTGATATCGCGTATGATCCCTTCAACCCCGACCGGATTTCCCGGATTTTCAAAGAGGAGACGAGAGGATACTGAGACAGGAAAGAGGGTTCCGTCTGCCTTTCTGAGTGTCGCCTCATAATCGGAAACATTATCCTCATCTGCAATCCGCCTCAGCATCTTCTTGCGTTCTTCAGGATCTGCCCAGAAATCAGAAGCGGCCCTTCCAATAATCTCATCAACTGATGGGAAGCCTAAGATGGACGCTGCTGAGTGGTTCACCATCATGATCATCCCCTCGGAGTCGGTCCTGTAGTAGATGTCCTGGAGATTGTTGAGGATGCCCTGCAACTTTTCCTCGTTCTCCCGGAGTGTCGCCTCCTCGAGTTTGCGGCTTGTGATGTCGGCTGCAAGTCCCAGGATGCAGGGCTCGCCGGCGATATCCACACGTGTTGCATGAACCTCGGCAGGATAGATGGATCCATCTTTGCGCTGGTGCCGTGTCTCAAAGATCAGCTCTTCCAGGACTGGCGCCTCCTGCCAGAGCCACCGTTTATCTCCCCGCCTCTCTACATCAGGGTCGATATCCGTGACATTCATCGAGAGGAGCTCTTCACGGCTGTATCCGGTGCATTGAACCGATTTCTGGTTCACATCGAGGATTGCACCGTGTTGATCATGGAGGAAGAGCATCTGGCTTGCCCGGTCAACCAGTGTCCGGTACTTCTCTTCGCTCTCCGTGACGGCCTTCTCTGCCCTGTGAAGATCAACAGCCTTTCTGATCTTCTTCTCAAGCTCGGCAAACTGGGATCCCGGATCACCGCCTTTCTGAATATAGAAGTCAGCACCCTCCTCGTATGCTTCAATGACGACCTCTTCCCGCCCTCTCCCGGTGAAGATGATAAACGGGGTGCTGTCGCCCCTCTCCCTGAGCGCCTTTAAAAAAGCGATTCCGTTCATCCCCGGCATCTGGTAATCAGAGATGATCACATCATAGGATCTCGTCTCAAGCTCCCGGAGTGCATCGTATGCTGACTCAAGGGTTGCAACCCGGATTCCATTGCGCCTCTCAAGAAATAACCTGCCTATCTCAAGGAACGGCGGTTCATCGTCCACATAAAGGATTGAGATCTGAGTGGTATCAGATCCGGTATGTGACATATGCTTTCTACGGTATATCAGATGATAAATTTTTTTCATTGTCATTGCCAAGACTCAGGCTCATCCTCGTCAGGCTCGATCCGCATATACGATACCGGTGAGCCTTATGGCAAAGACCTGATACCATTCCATGGATGTTTGGTTGTATCACCGGATGAGACGTCATCTATCCACCATCCGCTGAAGGCATCCTGTCGGGGTGTCATCGTAAACGAAAAATCCCCTTCGGCCCCATCCTCGTACCATCTGCCTGTGAGGATGTATCCTCCGCCTGATAGCGTCCCGGAAATGGCACCATAATCAGAATCATATCCGTATGTTCCTTTTACTGTGTTCCCTGCCTGATGGAGCTTCATCTCCCCGACCCCTTCAACCTCGTCCTTCCAGATACCGGTCCACGATACTTTCAGAGGAGTTGTTCTTGTACCGTTCCATGGAATTTTCATTGCCTCCCCGGATACTGTCTCATTCATCAACCAGCCGCTGAAGCCAGCCAGCCCCCTCTCCATGGCAAGTTCGAATGGTCCTTCAGCACTGTCGCCCTCCCATCTCCCTGTCAGCATGTACCTGTCTTCTGATAGTATTCCTGATACTATGACAGGATCTGCATCAGATCTGTTGTAGGTCCCCGAGACCGCCTCCTCATCCTGTACCAACGTCAGTACTCCTGTTCCATCTGCTGTACTGTTCCATACCCCTGTCCAGAAGGTATCCCCACCGGAAGCGGATTTTGACGATTCGATGCATCCTGCACCGAATGAAAAGCTTATGACAAGGATGCAGGTAAGCAGCAGAAGATGGCTGTTAGAAAATTTTTCTATCATGGAAATCACTCTCATTATGTGTAAGGAATATATCATTGATACTTTATTATAAAATAGTTGTTATGTGGATCCCTCTCTCAAACTTTTTCATCAGAGGAGAAGAGACCGCGAATAAACCTGTGACTGGTTTCAGGAATCCTTTATCCCCGGATGCGACCGAACCGGGCACCAGTCCGCTTCATGGCCCCCATGCTCTGCGACCCACCGAAGCATCGGGATGAGCAGCTCCCTGAGGCTGGCTCCTTCGGGTGTAAGAGAATATCTGACCGTTGGAGGGGATGTACCCACTACGGTCCGGGTAACAAGCCCGTTCTCCTCCAGACGTTTCAGGGTTTCAGAGAGGGTCTTTGGACTGATCCCGCTGAGGCTTTTCCTGAGCATATTAAAGCCCATCTCATGATCATTACCAAGAAGTGCGATGATCAAAAGCGCCCATTTCTTTCCTATCACATCGAGGAGCCCATAGAGTGGGCAGAAGCAGATATCCTGAGGGAGATTCTCTTGCGTCATGGAAACCAGATATCCTTTGAGTAACGTTCTGGTTTATTGGTATAAAAAGTGTATCTGGTTCTATAGATGAAGTGCGAGGTCTGACATGGGACATTGCTGTTGTCGTATCGACTATAACGGACCCTGGTATCTGTTTCCTCCGTTGAGGAATGCCCTTCTGGCAGGGGTGCTGGTGCTGATACATGGTATTCTCCTTTATGTATCAGTCATAGACGGGTGGATGGGGCTCCCGCTCTTTGGGATCGCCATCCTTCTTGGCGGCTATCACTGGGCACGAGAGGGAGTCGAGGAGCTGGTTCAACACCGGAGGATCGGTATCGAATTCCTGATGATTGCGGCCACCTCAGGTGCAATAGCACTTGGTCTCTTTGACGAAGCGGCGATTCTGGTCGTTCTCTATGGAATTGCAGAGGGTATTGAGGGATATACCTTCGCCAAAACCCACTCATCAATCCGGGAGCTTCTCAAGCTTGCTCCAAAAGAGGCACGGGTGATTCAAAGTGGAAATGAAGTCACCATACCGGCTGAAGAACTCCTCCCCGGGGATCATTTTGTTGTCCGCCCCGGTGAGATGATCCCAACCGATGGCATCATCCTGTCAGGGATCTCCGAGGTTGATGAGGCGGCGGTTACCGGAGAATCCCTGTCTGTTCGACGCTCTCCCGGTGATCCGGTCTTTGCTGCGACCGGGAACCATACAGGGATGCTGATCGTGGAGGTGACGGCACCATACAAAGAAAACTCAATCTCAAAAATGATTCACCAGGTTCAGGAGGCACAGGAGAGGAAGGGCAGGACACAACGCTTCATCGAGCGGTTTGGTGAACGCTATACTCCGCTTGTCTTCATTGCAGCTGTTCTTCTCGTCATCGTTCCAGGAACACTCGGGTACGGATGGGATGAGTACCTGTATCGTGCCATCGTTCTTCTTATCGCGGCGGCCCCCTGTGCCCTCGTCATCTCAACACCAGTAGCCGTTGCTGCCGGTATCGGTACTGCAGGGCGCCGGGGCATCCTCATCAAGGGAGGAATCCATCTTGAGAATCTCGGAACGGTCCGTGCGGTCGCTTTTGATAAAACAGGCACACTCACAACCGGCACTCCCGGAATAACCGATGTCATCTCCTTTGCGAGGAGTGAGGAGGAGACACTTCGGTATGCCGCATCCGTTGAGCACTGCTCAACACACCCGCTTGCATCAGCAATACGGAAAGAAGCAGAGGATCGTGGCTTCGCTCGTTATGAGATCACTGACGGCTGTGTCACAAACGGGACCGGTGTTCATGCAATGATTCGCGGAGAGCAGATCTCTGTCGGCCGTCCGGATCTCTTTCCCGTGACCTCCCATCAGATCTCTGTGATTGACACACTCAGAAATGAAGGGAAGACGGTTGTTCTTGTTGGCACGGAGCATGAGATCTATGGCGCAATCGCCCTCCGTGACCAGATCCGTCCGGTGGCATCAGCCGTCTTTGAAGAACTCAGGAGGATGGATGTTGCTGTTATCATGCTCACCGGCGATACGAAAGAGACGGCAGATGCAGTTGCCTCCTCTCTGGGTATTACCGAGGTGCGATCCGGGCTTCTGCCTGAGGAGAAGATCGCAGAAATTCGCCGCCTGAAAGAGAGATATGGCGGTGTGATGATGGTCGGTGACGGGATCAATGACGCTCCAGCGCTCGCTGAAGCGACCGTCGGGATCGCGATGGGAGCGATTGGAAGTGATGTGGCGATTGAGGCGGCGGATGTTGCCCTGATGGCTGATGATCTTGGCAGAATTCCAGACGCCATCCAATATGGAAAGAAGTCCCGGTCGATCATCGGGCAGAATATCATCTTCTCCTGTATTGTCCTTGGCCTGATGATACCGGCAGCAGCACTGGGAATTATGGGGGTCGCGGTGGCGGTTATCCTGCATGAAGTTTCTGAGCTGCTTGCTGTTGCAAACGGGCTTCGGATGGCAGAATTAAGGGGCTGAGTATTCGGGTTCAGATCCGGTGTGAAGGGGCGGACGCCCCTCTCCCCCAGTATGCATGGTCCTGCCTCCCCCCATTATTTGAGGGCCAGGCAGATCTCAACACGGTGGAGCTTCTCCGGGTCCTCATCCGGAGAGTTGAGATAGATCTCATATCCCGGCCGTGAGAGATCGAGTTCAAGGTTATTCTCGTTGATCCATCCGGCGATTGCATACCATGCGGGGCTGTACTCCTCGGGTCCGGTGAGTTCGGCCCGCATCACGGCATATTTTCCTCCGGGAAGTGTCTGCCTCTGTATCTCCCCGTCCAGAGGGATCTCAATTCCGGGGGGGATCGTCATACAGACATCGACCCTCAGCTCTTCCGGAGGGGTCGTATCGGGGTCGTCGTAATAGGCGGAGAGAAGCCGGGTCTCCGGCCCGAACATATGCTTGTCGCCTGCCCATCCGCAGAGCGTGCCAAACAGTTTTTCAAAAACGCTCGCATTTCCGATATAATTTCCGACAAATGAGACATAGACGACCTCTTTTGGATCGATATCCAGTACATCTGGTGCTGAAAGATTCATGTATATCACCTTGTTCCGTTCATATCATTCATATTCCTAAAACGCAATAAAAACCATACCACGGAGGGTGAAAGTGTTCCGGGATTGCCTTTTCTGAAGCAGTAATATAAATGTTGAACAAAGTGCTAATAACGGCCATCCCTCGTGAGATGTATGGAGGATTCTAATATGAAGAAAGATTTACAGGAGATATTCAAAAGGACCAAGTAGAGAAATTTGATTTTCGGCGGATTCTTTATTCCGGTAAGTACAACCAGCTTGTGCTGATGAGCTTGACGGGGGGTCTATTCAGATTGGCGAAACCATTGCAGCACCATACCTGAGAAAAACGTCTTCATCACATATACCGGGAAGAAAAATTATCAGCTCTTGTGAGATCCTCATTCATTCATCAAGGAGATTGATGCTCCAGTACACTCCCCGATTGAGATGAGATACTGTTCAGCCTTTGTGATAAGCTGCTCCCTTTTCTCTTCTGGCATGCGGACGATATAGCTGATAAAAGGCGCCATACGTGGATTCTGCTTCAGGAGGTTTCTGTGTACATAGAGGAAGCGCCAGTAGAGTGCATCCCAGATCCCACACCAGGCGTCTTTCTGGTAGTCACTCATTTTCAGAATATACCGGGACCCGGAGATGTATGGTTTCGAACTCATCATACCACCATCCGCGAACTGGCTCATACCATAAACATTGGGTACCATGACCCAGTCATAGGCATCGATAAAGAGCTCAGAAAACCAGTCATATACCCGATCTGGGTGGAACCCTGCTAGAAGCATGATGTTTCCAAGCACCATGAGCCGCTCAATATGATGGCAATAGGCACCGGTGAGTACACGGTGTATCGTGGTATCAACAGGTTCGATACCTGTGGAAGCGGTCCAGAAACAGTGTGGAACCGGCCGTGCCAGTTTCAGTATGTTCGAAGCCTTCTCCTTTTTTCCGGCGATATAATAGACCGCCCTGATATACTCTCGCCAGCCGATGATCTGGCGGATAAACCCCTCGAGGGACTCAATCGCAATCCCATGCTCCTGTGCATACCTGAGCGTTGCATCCACCACATTTCCCGGGGTAAGAAGGCCGATATTCAGCAGGGGACTGATCGCGGAATGGAAAAGCACGGTTTCATTTCGTTGAATCGCATCTTCGTACCGCCCAAAAAAAACCAGTCGATTACGAAGGAAATCGTCAAACCATCGGTCTGCATCCTCAAACGTAACCGGCCATGTAAATCCGTTTCCATTGCCAATGGAACCCGGGAACTGTTTCTTCACGTAGCTGACTGCTTCGTGGACATACTCATTTGCCGCGGGATGCCAGACGGTCGGTACCGGGAAACCTTTTGGCAGCGATTCGCGGTTGAGGGTATCAAACGTCCATCTCTTTCCAACCGGCTTCCCATCCTCCTCAAGCAGGATTTTATGGCGCTTTCTCTCTGCTATGTAGAATTTTGTAAAGTGAAATCTCTTGCTATCCTTGTAATAATCTGCAAGATAATCATTCGAGCAGAGGAACATCGGGCTCTCATACGTGACCACCCTGATTCCCTGCATCGGGCAGGCCTTTTCAATCTCATCAATAAGGCCGTTTTCCACTGGATCACAGAGGTGGATTTCTGAAAAACCCTCTTTGGCAAGCTGTACGAAAAGATCCGAACTCGCGGCGAGATCAACTGCTTCGATGTATTCGACACCGAACCCTTCTGCAGCAAGGTGGTCGCGGTATCGTCTCATAGTTGCGCGGTGAAGGACGAGCTTCTGGGCATGAAACCTATACCGTGTGAAGAACCAGGGATCTTCAGCAATGACGACCGGACGGTCCTCGGACAATGCAGGGTTTTTTAGAAAAAGCTGGTGGGGATAGACTACTGTCGCTTCATGGTTCGCCGTGGCATCTAATCTTTTCTCTCTGGTATTATCTCTCATTTCTTCATGGCGTTCCCGAACTCTTGTTCAATTGAGTGACGCTTTCCAATTCATCCAGACTTCTCTGCCATGCTCCGCGATACCTGGTAGCATATTTTCCAGATCGGATGGATACGGTGCAGGGACGATCCTGCCCCTTTGGACTTGGCTTATAAAACCATATCTCCGACGATCAGAACGAATCGGGCGTTTCGCAAAGGGGGCATGGCCATTTTCATACCGGTTTATGATCCGGTCTGCATCGGTTGAGAAATTCCCTATCTGCCTGAATATCCTCGTCCACCTCTCTTTAATCTATCTTTAATTCCCTGCCAGCAGCAGGGCCTGAATGCGTAAAAATAATCAGATATTTGTTGACTCACGGAGAGTACGATCGTATCTCTGTGACTTTTCTGAACCCTTAAGGCAATAATCTTTGTACTTAAGACCGAGATTAGCCGTTACCGGGCAGGTCGGACAAATGCATCCCTTATCCAGGCTGATGCAGGTAAAGCTCTGGCCAATCCCGCAGAAAAAAACCTCTTGTGAGTTCTTTGCGCAATCCGTATAGGATGGGCACTCGAAGCATATGCAAAGAGCTTTTTGGGCATCGATGAGTTTTGCTCTTTCATCTTTTGATATGCTAGCCAGGCTCTGCATGATCTGTTCGAAGGTATTCATGGTGTAATCACCTTGAGGAGAGGTAAGCGCAATGGTATTTATTATATTTGTTTATTCCAATATTAATCTAAAAAATTAAATACTGTACCTCTACAATGTCAGATTACACATAGATACGGCTGACGCCAAATAGTATGATCTTTATATTGTGGTTGAAATTATATTGTTTGTGTTAATGGAATCATTAACCTGGAAGTAGAATCGCTCGCTGAAGACGTTTTTTCGCATATCCCTCTTCTCACCTCCTTCTTTGAAGAGGCGTCCCTGAGAAGCTGTTTTGCAACGAAAACTCACAACAACTGGAAGACAGCACTCGATTATACGGTTGATCTTGTTACCTCCTCCTCACAACGGACATGAACCTCAATTACAACACATTGCAGCTCAGTGAATACCCAGACATTCAGCCATTTCCTTTCCCACTCCCCTTGGGATCATCGAAAACTCACTGATTGGATCATAACCCTGGAATGGCAGACCATCGAAAGAAATGGGGGTTTGGTGATTGATGAATGCGGATATCCTAAGGCAGGAAAGCACTTGGTTGGTGTGTTTACGGCTTATGTCAAAGACGAACATCGATTGTTGCTGAACCATCGGCTGCATCTGCCGGCCGACTGGATCACCGATCCTGTTCGCTGTGATGCCGCAGGAATCCCAAAGATTATCAGGCATTCAAGACCAAAGCCGAGCTTGCATATGAAATGATCGGTGAGGCGCAGAAGATCGGTATTCCGTTTACCTATATCACCATTAATGCCTTCGTCCTCTTCTGTCAACTACCCCGCCCTGAAGGACGGGGCTTGGAGGGGTGAGGGGCAATGGGGAATGCCCTACCGATCTCTCTTCTCCTCCCCCTTTCAGGTGTGGTATCGTCGAACAACCTGATTCGACGATTCCTCAAAAGAAAAAACCTCAGAGTGATACTCCGAGGATGTGGAGAAGTATAACAATAACAACCCCGATGATCCCTCCGATTGCGCTGATCAGGATCGTCACAAGGTTGATGGGGATATCCGGCCTTCCAAAGATACCCATCAGGTTGATCAGATTGATCAGGAAGAGGAGGACGATACCGATGATCGCGTTATATACGAGATAGACCGCCTTCTTCAGAAGATAGTACAGGGCGACTGCGATCACCACAGCAATCAGGATACCTAAAATCGAGCCGTACATACAGATTCTCCAATCTCTTTCTATTTAAGGTATATGGATGAATGGTTCAGCTCCTCCTCCACAAGACCTATTACCTCATCTGCTCATCTGAGAGATACGAGGTTTGATGATGTCACAATGGCGATGTTCAGTCTGCGGCTATGTCTATGATGAGGAGACGGGTGAGCCTTCAACCAAAACAGATCCACACACCCTCTTTCAGCTCCTCCCCCATGACTGGCGGTGCCCGGTCTGTGCGGCGGGAAAGGATGCATTCTCGGCACTCCCATCCGAAGAGCCTTCAGGCCCCGCCATCCGGATGATCTGGCGGTGCGGTGTCTGCAATTACCGGTATGATGAAGAGAATGGCGAGCCCGCAACCGGTACTTTGGCAGGAACACGGTTTGCCGAACTTGATGAGAGCTGGCGATGCCCGGTCTGTGGTGCGGCCCGATCTGCGTTCCTGATGGTCCGGAGGGATGCGATCACTCATGACCAGTCTGAGAGGACCGTCTCGGATGCCATTATTGAAGAGCTCCTTGCATCCGGGATTACCCTCGTCTTCGGCCTCCCCGGGACATCCTCCCTCGGGCTTGTCGATGCGATCCGGCGGAATGAGCGGATGCGGTATATTGTTGTCCGGCATGAGGCAGCAGCAGCAATGGCCGCATCTGCCTATAACAAGCTCACCGGGGAGATAGCCGCCTGCCTCACCATCGCGGGGCCGGGTGCAACCAACCTGGCTACCGGGCTCTATGATGCAAAAGAGGATGGAGCATCCGTCCTCTCCATCAACGGACAGGTTGCGATCCAGTATACCGGCGAGTATGGGATGCAGGAGATCGACCAGGACGCCTTCTTCCGGCCGATCACCGTCTACAATACGACCATCGCGGATCGAAAGATGACGCTCCTCCTCCTCTCCCGTGCCATCCGGTATGCACGGCTCCGGCATGGTGTCGCCCAACTCTCCGTCCCAAACGATATCCAGAAACAACGGCTTGACCCGGCGATCTGCCGCCGGGAGATCGTCATCACCGAGCCGGGGATCACCCCTGATGATGAATCGCTTCGCCGGGCCGCCGAGGCGATTCTGGCAGCAGAGCATCCGGTGATCCTGGCCGGGTATGGTGCATACCCAGATGGTGACGCAATCATTGCACAGGCTGAGAAGATCGATGCCCCGATCCTGACCACCTTCCGTTCCAAAGGCTTCATCCCCGAGGATCATCCCCGTGTGATTGGGGTCCTCGGCTCGCTCGGCTCTCCGCAGGCCCGCACCCTCGTTGAGCGGGCTGATCTCATCATCACCTACGGCGTCAGCTTCTCAAAGTTCACCAACGTCCCGACAGAGACCCCGATCATCCAGGTGGATACCAATCAGGTCCGCCTCGGGATCGGCCCACGGACGATACCGCTCTGGGGGAGCTGTTCACAGACAATACCCCTTCTCACCGGGTTGGTGACGGAGAAGCGGCGGCCGGGCCTTACCGATGAGATCGCCCGTATGAAGCAGGAGTGGATCGATCAGCGCACCCGTGAGGCAGATCCCGATGCTCTCCCCATCCGTCCCCCTTATATCATGAAGGTCCTCTCTGAGATCCTCCCTGACGACTGCGTCATCACCCTTGATGTCGGTGAGAACCAGTGGTGGTTTGGACGCAACTTCCGGATGAAGCAGCAGCGGTTCTGCATGAGCGGCTACCTCGGCACGATGGGATTTGGGTTCCCGGCTGCGATTGCGGCAAAATGTGCGTACCCTGATAAGAAGGTCGTCTGTATCACCGGCGATGGAGGCTTCTCGCAGGCGATGGCAGACTTCGTCACAGCAGTGAAGTACGACCTGCCGATGGTTGTGATCGTCATCAACAACCGGGAGCTCGGGATGATCCAGGTCGAGCAGCTGATGGAGCATTACGAAAACTTCGGAACCGACCTGAAGAACCCGGACTTTGCCGCCTATGCAGAGGCCTGCGGGGGGATCGGAATACGGGTTCGGGAACCACAGGACCTCGCCCCTGCTCTCGAAGAGGCACTGAACCAGGAAAAACCGGTGATCCTTGATGTCATCTCAGATGCCCGGCGGTTCGTCTGAAGAGATCTCTCCGTCTGCCAATCTCACAACCCGGTCTGATATGAACCTGACGACCGCTTCATCATGGGAGATGAAGAGACACCCCATTCCTGTCTCTTTCTGGATAGTGCGGAGCAGCTGAAGGATCTGTGCCTGCACCGATACATCGAGTGCTGATGTCGGTTCATCCAGGATCAGGTAGGATGGCCTGTGAAAGAGTACCCGTGCAAGGGCAATACGTTGGATCTGCCCTCCGGAAATCTGGTCCGGATACCGTCGCAACACCTCGGAATCAAGACCTCCGACCGCGAGCATCTCCCTGATCGCCTCTTCAATCCCATGACTCCCTACCCCGGCAAGCCTCGCGACATCCTCCAGTGATCGTCTGATCGTCTTCATCGGGTTTAAGGCACTGGCCGGATCCTGAAAGACCATCTGAACGGATCGACGATAGGATCGGAATTCTGCCCTCCCCATCCGGTGTATGTCACTCCCTTCATAGAGGATCCTCCCAGATGTCGGCCTGTCAAGCCCGGCGAGGATTCTTCCGAGCGTGCTCTTTCCGGACCCCGAGTCTCCCATCAGCCCGACAGTCTCTCCCTCCCTGATCTCCAGTGATACGCCGTTGAGCACATGAAACGGGACCTTCCGGAAATGGCCACGCATATAGATCTTCTCAATATCCTCTACTGCAAGTGGCACAGATGACACCTCACAAACCGATCGCCGATCATACCCGGCTCAGGATGTTCTCTCTCACATATCTCCATTCTTTTACTGCACCGTGGATGGAACCGGCATCCGGGGATAGGCCGGCTCATTGGTGGCGAGACTCCCGGGATCGGGACGCATCCGTTCTCCGGCAGGCTTCCAAAGAGCCCTTTTGTATAGGGATGAAATGGCTCTTCAAAGATGCTTTCCGCATCCCCCATCTCGACCACCTCTCCTGCATACATAATCCCCACCCGGTCAGCAAGCCTTCGGGCAACCGCAAGATCATGGGTGATGAGGATGATCGCTATCTCCTCCTCCTTCATGATCCGTTCAAACTCGATGATAACATCCTGAATACGCGACCTATCAAGCCCTGTTGTTGGTTCGTCTGCAATAAGAAGATCCGGTGAGAGGATCGTTGAGGACGCGATGACGAACCTCTGGTTCATCCCGCCGGATGACTCAAAAGGGTACCTCTTCATCTCGATATCCGGATGAGAGAAACCCATCCGGCGGAGTGCTCCAGCCACCATGCCATCACTCTCCTCTTTACTCTTCTTCGTATGCCTGAGGATCGTCTCCCTGATCTGATGGCCGATGGTATAGAGAGGATTTAATGCCCGGGACGGGTTCTGCAGGACAATCCCAATCTCGCACCCCCGCAGGAGAACACGCTCCTCTTCAGGGATGCTCTGGAGATCCTTTTCTTTATACTGGATTTCTCCAGAAACAACCGCATCAGGTGGAAGGAGGCCGGAGATCGCATGAGCGATGATCGATTTGCCGCACCCGGTCTCCCCGACAAGTGTCAGCACCTCATCCTCAAAGAGATCGAATGAGACGTCTGTTACCGCCCTGACCGTCTCTTCACCTGAAACAAATGAAACAGAGAGGTTCTGGATAGAAAGGATCCTGCTCATCCCCTCACCCCGATATCAGCCCCCTTCTCACGGGAGTATCCGATGAGGGCAATTGCCATGACACAGAGAGAGATGGCGATTCCCGGCGGGATATACCACCACCACATACCATTCAGCAATCCCCCTTTCGTGAATGCAAATGAGAGCATCACACCCCAGCTCTTCATCGAGGGATCGCCAAGGCCGATGAAGGAGATGGAGGCCTCGGTGATCATTGCTGATGCAGCAAGGAGCATGAACTTTGGAAAGACGATATACGTAAGGTTTGGAGCGATCTCTCTCGCCATGATGAATCCGGTGGAGAACCCAAGGCAGCGTGCACTGAGAACAAATCCGCTCTCGCGGATCTGGAGGACTTTTGATCTGACGATACGTGCGATGGCTGTCCAGGAAAACGCACCAAAGACCAGAATAAGAACCCAGATACCTGGCCCGAGAAACGCTGCGATGATGATGATCATCGGAATCTTTGGGACCATCAGGAAGATGTCGGTTATCCCCATCAGGATATCCTCGATCCACCCACGATAGTACCCTGCAATGATACCCACGATGACTCCAAGGAGGGTGGCAAGTATTGCAGCGACAAAACCGACGAAGAGGGATGCACGGGCACTGTATATAAGCTCAGAGAGGATATCATGCCCCATATCATTGGTTCCAAGGATGTGGCCGGGACCCGGTTCTGCATACGGGGTGAACCGGGTGTACGGGTCATAGGGGGCAAAGACCCAGGGGGCAGCTGCCATCAGCAAAAAGATCGAGAGAATGGCAGCTCCGATAAGGCCTCCCCGATTCATTCCCCCCTCCTGATCCGTGGATCGATGATACCGTAGAGGATATCCGCCGCAATATTTGCGAGGATAACCATAATTGCGATCACAAGGAGACATCCCTCAAGGATCGGATAGTCGCGGGAGAGGACGGCATCATAGATGAGCATCCCCATTCCCGGCATCGAGAAGACGATCTCAATAAAAAGGGCACCCGAGAAGATGAACCCGATATCGAGTGCGATCTGTGTGATCACCGGGAGAGATGCGTTCTTCAGGATATGCCGTCTCAGCACCATTCCCTCGGTCAGGCCTTTTGCCTTGGCATAGAGGGGATAGTGTTCATGCAGCTCCTGGATGACACTCCCCCGCATAATCAGGCAGTTTCGAGCGGCGATAAAGAGTGCGAGGACAGCGATCGGAAGAGCAAGGTGGTGAAGCCATGTGAGGATACCGCCCGTTGCCGGAGCTCCCTTCAGGGGGAAGAGGCCGAGATGGAAGGAGAAGACAGAGAGGGCGATAAGTCCGAGGAAGTACGGGGGTGTGCTTGATACCGCTATGGATCCATAGGTCCAGAGCTGCGAGCTCTTCTTCGACCGGCTCATTCCTGCGACCGCACCGAGCAGAACACCAAGGACCACACCTATCAGCGTGGCAATACCAACAAAGCTCAGTGTCCAGATCATCCGTTCGATGATGATCGACGAGACCTCGGCATGCAGCAGGTAGGAGTACCCGAGATCGAACCGTGCAAGGCTCTGAAGATAGAGTATGAACTGTTCGTGAAGTGGCCGGTTGAGTCCTAATGTCTCTGTAATCTCCAGAATTGTTGCTTCAGAGACGTACGCACTCTCCCCGATCAGATTGGCTATCGGATCCCCCGGCATCATCCTTGGAAGGGCAAAATTCAACGTGATGATGAGGAAGAGGGAGATGAGGTATCGCGGCCACCGATAGATGATTGCATGCATATCCCCTGGGACCTGCCTTACTGTCTGATGGTGATCAGCATATCCTCATCCCGAAACGCAACCTGAAGATTCCCATTCTCCATATGAAGCCGCTGATGATCCCTGAGAAATGTACGTATCTCTTCCTCTGTCCTGAGAGTGTTCCTTGCACGCTTTAAGGCAAGATCAAAGGGGAGGTGGAAGTCCCGGATGAACCCGTCAAGCTTGTACCCAACACCGAGGGCTTCAAGGATGCCGGTGATATGCCTGTAGCTGATCTGCTCGGCGGGGCCACCTGCATAATCAAGGAGGGGATCACGTTCCCCTGCCCGATAGATCAGGAATGATCCTTTCCTTCCATGGTCGATCGCCCGTCTGAGAAAGTCGGTGATCCCTTCATCGATGAAACTGTATGCAGCGAGGGTATAATCGACAGGTGGGATCTCCCTGGCGGCTTTTTCGTCCCAGAGGGAGCAGATCGTCTCGCACTCACCTTTGCTTGTAAGGATGGAGAGGTGATACTCCGAGGGATCAAGCGCAATGACGTGGTGGCCTGCTTCTGTAAGCGGGATTGCAAATGCTCCCGTCCCCGCACCTATATCGAGGATTGTCGATCCCGGTTCAATCCGGGAGAGAATTGTCGGGACAATCTCCCCCGGATATCCTGAGTGCCGGATCATCTCGTCATAGATGCCATATTCGCGCCAGAACTCATCGTGGCTGATCTGGCGTTCCTTGAGGATTTTATGATACGTGCATGCATTCAGTGCTGTAACCCATGCAGCTTCGTCCTTCATGCACCAGCCCTCTGTATCGTGACAAACGTCTCCATATTGTAGATTCCATAAAGGGGATCGGGTTTCCAGCCCGTGAATGCCGTATTGTAGGGTGTCACAATCTTATTCCAATAGAGCGCGATTCCAGGGAGATTCTCCGCATAATAATCCTGCATCTGCCATGCATACTCACGCTGCATGGAGGGATCTGTTGTATCCCGCATCATATCAGAGAGCTCGAGGAAGACGGGGTCATCAAGATAATGCAGAACACCCTGACCGGTTCTTCTGCTGTCAAAATACCCGGTTCCATACCCTGCATGCATATACATTCCCCAGGGGGTCGTCCGGGTAATCGTCAGATCATAGGAGTAACTATCCTTTAATGCAAACCAGGTTGTTGCATCAACGGTCTTGATGGTTGCTCTCACCCCGATATCATTGAGATAGTCGGCTATCAGTTCGCCGACCCGTGCATACTCTGACCGGATAAGAATCTCAAGCTTCAGTTCTTCTCCATCTTTTCCATGCCGATACCCGTTTCCACTTCTGTCCGTATATCCGGCAGCATCAAGAAGCTCTTTTGCATGGGCCGGATTGTATGAGAGGGGGGGTGTATCCCTGAAGAACTCCATTGATGGAGGAACAAATCCACGGTTTGGCACCTCTCCATATCCGAGAGCGTCGATCCGGATGATCTCCTCATAGTCTATGGCATAGGCGACAGCCTCACGGAATGCCGGATCATCTGTCGGTGCGCTCTTCAGGTTCAGTCCGAGGAATATCAGCCCGACATTCGTTGTCTCGATAAAGTCGAATTCTCCTGTTGCTTCAAGACGCTGGATGCCGGTATATGGATATGATCCTGCGTATCGGTAGAAGGTATCTACATCCCCTCGTTCAAGGGCAAGCATGGCGCTGTCAATGTTGCTGTACGAATGGATCTCGATCCGTTCGATGGATGGTTCTTCCCCTCTCCAGTGCTGGTTTCTCTCGAATGTGAGTATTCCTGCCTGGAGATTGATATCATCCAGGTAGAATGGACCGGCTCCGGTATATGGTCCTCTGCTGGTATATTGGAGAGGCTCCTCAATGGACTTCCAGTCTCGTGCAGGAACAATTCTGTAGGAGCAGAATTCCAGATCAATGGTGGTGTACGGCTGGGTAAAGATAAAGCTGACATAGTCGTCACCTATCAAAACATCATCCAGGTTTTCACCGATCCAGCGTGCTGATGGTATCTTCTCTCCGTACGTGGTTATTGAGAAGGCGACATCCTCAGGTGTGACTGGTCTTCCATCACTCCAGAAGAATGAGTCGTCGATATAAAATGTCCAGATCCGGTTATCATCCGAGACAGTATAGTGCGAGGCAAGATATCCGATTATCTCACCATTCTCGTTCATCCGACAGAGTGACGGGTTTGAGAGGCCGAAGAAGATGCCAAGATTATAATCTCCAAAGACGCTCTGGCTCTTTATCTCCATCGGCGTTCCGATCCGGAGGACGGATTCATGGGCATCCGGGTCGCCACCAACACACCCCGCTGTCAGCACGATGCTCACAGCCACAAGGATAATCATAACTCCATGTATTTTCATAGAACAACCTCTCGCCATCGAAATGGAATCACTATTCGTATTACCATATCTTAAGGAAGGGGATAAATGTGTTGTTTCTTCATGAGAAGATGATTATTCATTAATAAAAATTTCCTATCCGTACTGCTATTGCATCTATTTAGTAAAAATAAAATGATGTAATGTAAAATAATTGGATACGAAACTTCTCTCCGGAGTATCCTTATCCAACCACCCGGACAACCGCGACCCGCCACTCCTCTCCATGCAGGCCGACCGTTGTCCAGATCGCCTCTTTCGTCTCTCCCCGGAAGCTATAGGTTCCTTTTCCCTGCCTCTCTTCAGTGACCCGTGTGACAAGAGCAATCAGCTCAGGGAACGGGGTATAGGCGGGGTCGTCGAGGGGGAGGCCGATCTGGTCAGGATCGGTATCATAGAGGACACGCCCGTCGGTGTCCACAATGGTGACCGTATAGGGAGTATCTGCCATGACCGGTCTGACAATTCCCTCAAGGAATACGTCAGGATGAAAGACGATGGATGAAAAACCGATGAACTGCCCTTCAGGGGTGGTGCCATCTCCATGTGAGAAGACCGGGGCTCCGATGAAGACCGCCTCCATCCCCTCTGCAACCGGGATGATCCCGCTCATCATCGGCCGTTTTGTTGTGAGGATATGCCTGGTCGCCTGCTGGTGGGAGACATCAACCCCTTCGGCGGTATGATAGGCGGGTGGCTCGGCTGCCAGGATGATCCCATCCGGACTGACCGTGGTGCAGTCGATGATTGCCGGGTGGCGCTGGCTGAGTGAGAGGAGGATCTCCCGTGTAGTCTCCCCCTCAAGGCCGATCTCCCCGAATGCATATGCGGCGAGTGCAAGGTCAGTATCAAGCCTCTGGAGGTCTTCTGTGATATCCGACTGAAGTTGGATGAGATAAGATGCTGCATCATCCGTTTCATTGACCGGAGTCATAAGGGAGCCGATCACAACACCGATGAAGAGGCAGGTGATTGTGATGACTATCGTCTGGACCGGGCTTTTCATACCAGAAATCTCGTTCTTATGGTATATCTGCCTTCCTTTGGAGATGGCGGGGGAATTTAAAACCAGAAAATTTTAACTAAATCAAAATTAATTTAATTACAATGCCTGCAAACGTCTCCCCCTGCATGAAGGTGTCGGTATGATACTCGTCTCCTCAGGTACACCGGGTGATGATACCTCATTCTCTGCCCGGCACAGGGGTTCAGCCTATCCTGATCGGACCATCAGACTCTTTCCGGATCTCCTCTCAAAACCCCCCTATCCGTTTCGGCAGGGTGATCCCCTCTCACCGGAGCTCCTCTCCCGGTACGCAGAGGAGATACGGGATGAGCCGCTCGAATATGCCTTCGTCTTCGACAGGAGTGGTTCGTTCCTCAGGAAACTAATCGGGGAGGAGGAGAGGATCAGGTTCTGGCACCGGGAGCTCCTCTCCCTCCATCATACCATCTTCCTTCATAACCATCCCCGGGGCAGTTCGTTCTCATTTGCCGATATTGAGGCTGCCTGTGTCTTTGAGATGCGGTGCATCTCTGTTGTGACGGGTGGTGAGATTCACCTGATGATGCCGCCTGCCGGCGAGGAGTTCTTCTCCCGGCGGCTATTGCATGATATTTCCCGGTGTTATCGGATAAGATCGCATTTTCTGCCTGTTTCGCACCGGCTGCAACCATCGATCTCTATCTGGAATATTGTTGCCAGGGATCTCGATCTCCGCCTCTGGAGGATTCCTCTCCGGCAGGTATCCTGATCCCGTCAGTCCGAGGGCCAGCCCTGTACAACCAGCTCGCTGATCTGCTTTCTCTTCTTCTCCGGAGGTCGGTCAGCCGGATAGCCGAGCGGAGTGAAGATGATCGGCTCCTCGCCGTCCGGAAGGTGAAGATGGCGACGTGCCGCTTCGGGATCGAAGGCAGCAACCCAGCAGGTCCCGAGTCCCAGGCGTGTTGCCGCAAGGATCATATGATCCATCAGGATTGCCGCATCCACAGGGGCATAGCTGACCCCGTCCTTCCGGGTCCATGCCTCTTTGGTGACTGCTGTGACGCAGAGGACGAAGGGGGCAGATGCAAACCAGCTCTTCGGGTAGATATCGGCAAGTTTCTCTTCGTGTCCCTTTGTCGGGAGGATGTATATCCGGTAGGGCTGACGGTTCACGGCAGACGGGGCAAGGCGGCCGGCCTCAAGGATCTCTGCCAGGATCTCGTCGCTCACCGGATCCGGACGATACGCCCGGACACTATACCGCGTGGTGAGTACCTCCATAAACTCCATCGTCAGAACCTCACTCCACAGCCGCTCTTCCCTTGTTTTTTGAAGTACTGCTGATGATACTCTTCAGCGGGCCAGAATCGTCTGATTGGGGTGATCTCAGTCACAACCGGACGCCTGAACCTGCCTGACGCATCCATCCGATCACGGGAGGCAACCGCCTTTGTATACTGTTCATCGGAATGGGTAAATATCGCGGAGCGGTACTGGCTCCCGATATCAGGCCCCTGCCGGTTCAGTGTCGTCGGATCATGCATCGTCCAGAACCGTATCAGCAGGTGGTCGTAGGAGGTGGCTGTGGGATCGAATGTCACCTCGACCGCCTCTGCATGACCCGTACTCCCGGAACAGACATCCTCATACGTCGGGTTATCCACCACGCCACCGGTGTATCCGACCCGTGTCGAGATGACACCCTCAAGTTCGGCAAACGCCGCCTCAATACCCCAGAAGCATCCTGCCGCAAATGTCGCGAGCTCGTGTGTACCCATGATCCACCTCAGGCAAACCGTTCAAACCGATCTTTATCAACACCGCAGATCGGGCAGGTCTCCGGCGGGTGTTTCCGTGCACAGAGATATCCGCAGACACGGCAGCGCCATATCGGAAGAGAAAATCCACTTTCTTTCACCTGTACAGACTCTTTCTTCCGCTCAGCACGTGGCGGCCGCCGTTCCGGTATACATTCGACCGCCTCTTCTCCGGAGAGGACCTTCTTTGAGACATAGAGGGAGCAGTAACAGGCACCATACTCATCGATATCCTGATCCCGGTAGTCACAGGGGCAGATGATATCGATATCCTCTTCTTTCTTTCCAAATGAGAGGCGGCAGGGGCATGCCGGATATCCATACCGGCGGGAGTTTGTGATCAGCCCCTTCAGAAGTGCATGCAGCGCCTCTTTGTCCGGGGTGAGATGGTAGCCGTGTGCCTCGGCTTCACATCCAAGCATCTCTTCAAGAGTGGCAATTTCTTCCTCTGTCGGTTCAGGGGTCATCGGGCAAACAGCCTCCTGATCTCATCCTCCCGGTAGCCGACGATAGCCTCTTTCCCATTGATCACAAGGGTTGGGAACGATCCCGCCGGGTTGAACCGTTCGACCTCGCTGATGACCGCCTCAAGCTCTTCTGGAGGGAGGAGATCCGCATAGATGTAGCGGAATTTCAGGTTCAGGCTCTGCAAAAGCTCTTTTGTCATATTACACCACCGGCAGGTGGAGAGTGCGTAGAGAATCAGATCTCCACGGTCCTCGCCATCAACGACTGTATATTCCATAATTACTCTGACAGTCAGCAGAACTCTTAAGGGTATCGGAGGGTGATTCCTCTGAAGAAGCGACCAGATTCCGGTGATAACCCCGGCAATGCTTATATCCTTCCCGGGAAATACTCATCCCTGATGAGAATGAGGGGGAGTGATAATGCCGTATCGATGCTTTCTATCATTCTGCATCTTCTTCTGTTTGTGACGCTCATCACCATCACCGCCTATCTCGTTACCTATGATCCAGGTGAAGAGCCGAAGGGGCTGTATATACGTGCAGTCGAGGTCAGCCGTGGAACGGTGCATCTCGCCGGCGATCCCATCGGCTACTCCTCCGTTCCCCGTGAGGTGGAAGGTGTTCTGATACTCCCTTCTGTTCATGATACAGGGGCAGTTGGCGCGGTCAGGGTCTCCTTCTCGCCGGTCATCGGGGATATCTCACTTGATATCAATAAGATATCAGTCTCACTCTACCGGGGGGACGGTATAATCCGGCTCTCACCATCGCATCACCCTCCGCTCAATCCCGGCGAGTGGATGGTGATCAAGAGGAGAGAACCGTTCATCACCGGTGGACCAGCAGAGAGATCGGTCATCGGTCTTGGCGAAACCTTTGATCTCCTGATCGTCCTCCCTGAACCGCTTGCACCAGATGAGAGGATCCGACTCTTCGTCTCGCTCAGACCGGGGTCCGCCATCCGGATTGACCGGCCGATCCCGCACCGGGTGGTTGATACGACCCCTCTCCCACCCTGATGCATTTCAAAGCGTTTATCACCTTGAAATAGGTAGTAGATTGTAGTTGGTCAGGATGAGTGAGGGAAAAGAACCGAATATATCTGAATTTGATATCCTGAAGAGGACCTTTGATGCAATCGAGGACCCTATCTTTTATCTTGATACAGACGGGGTCATTCTTCATGCAAACAGTGCTTCAGGCAGGCTGCTTGGACTGCCTCCTGAAAAGATTATTGGTGAGCAGTGTTTCCGGGTGGTCCACCATACACCGACATTCATCCGGGGATGCCCGTTTGTCAAGGCAAAGCAGACGGGAAAGCGGGAGGTATATACCGTCAACCTTGCAAATCACTGGTACCAGGTCTCCGTCGATCCGGTGAAGGATGAGAGCGGGGCAGTCATCGGGGCCGTTCATATCCTCACCAACATCGATACGATAAAGAAGGTTCATGAACTCCGGGCAGTACTTGGTGCCATCATCGAGATGACCCCGGATGCGATCCTTGGAGAGAAGCCGGATGGAACGATCATCTCCTGGAACCGTGGTGCCGAGGAGACATTCGGGTACTCTGCAGACGAGATGATCGGAGAGAGTATCGCTAAGATCATCCCACCAGGTTATCTGGATGACTGGAAGGGGGTACTCATGCGTGTCCAGCGTGGTGAGCGGATTGAGCAGTTTGAGACCCGCCGGATCCGAAAAGACGGCGAAGAGCTCGAACTCTCCCTCTCCCTCTCCCCGATCCTTGATGAACGGGGGATTGTCACCGGCATCGCGGTCATCGGCAGGAACCTTACCGAGATCCGGAAGGCAGAGCGTGCACTCATCGCTTATGTGACCGAGGCGGCACTCCGGATTAAAAATCCGGTTGAGATCATTGCCCATACCCTTGAGGAGATTCGTCAGCTCCATCAGGCAGGTGCGATCACCGATGAGGAACTGCATACAACCCTTCTCATCCAGGTGAAGCATGCGATGAAGATCGTCGAGAATGTTGGTGATCTCCAGCAGTCCATCATCAGCGGGTTTGAGGAGATACCGGAATCGTACCGGCGGTTCCTGATGGATGAGGAGTGAAGGGATGGGTATTGCGGATACTGAAGGATCGTCGATATACCTCTATATCTCAGATCCCTCCAGGATGAAACGGATGAACCTGGATATTGTCAATGATCTGGTGAGGAAGAACACCTCCTGTATCATTGTCACAACGAATATCCCGTCATCGATCCTTGCAAATCTGTACAGAAAAGAAGGCATTGCGATGGAGAAGATCCATTTTATTGATGCGATAACGAAGTATTCGCTCGGTTCAGCACCGGCAGATCAGGGGAATACCACGTTTACCTCAAATCCCGGAAATCTCACAGAGCTTGGCATCGCCATAACTGAGGCCTTGAAGAACCGAAAAGAAGCGGATACAGCTCTGATATTTGATTCTGTCAGTACCCTTCTCATCTATCTCTCATCTCCGAATATCTCAAAATTCATCCATTTTCTCTCAAACAAGATCCGGCTCCTTGATCTCAGGGGGGTATATCTGAGTGCTGAGAAGGGGCTCGATCCCCTCCTCCTGACCCAGATCAGCTCGATCGTTGATGAGGTAGTGGAAACTCCAAAAGAATAATCTTTTCTTTGCCCTATCGCCCGAACTTTTCCCAGGAGGCCTCAAGTGCCGCAACTGCGGGAAGTTTCTTGCCGGTCAGAAACTCGATGCAGGCACCTCCCCCTGTTGAGAGGTGGGAGTATGCCGACTCAAGCCCCATCTTCTCGATGACCGCGGCAGTATGGCCTCCCCCGACGACGGAGAACTCGACACCGGCTGCCGCACGGACGAGTTCGTATGTCCCGATAGCAAAGTCAGGATCCTCAAAGACACCGGCTGGGCCGTTAAAGACGATGGTGCCTGAGGAGCGGATCACCCCGACCATGTTTCGTATCGATTCTGATCCAAGATCGAGGATCGGAGTGTCGTTTGGAATCTCGCTCACGGGGTACTCAGCCCTCTCTCCGCTCTCTCGTACTGCGACTGTTCCGGGGAGGATAACCTGATCCCCATACTCTGCCAGAATATCCCGGGCTTTTTGGATCTCCCCGGTATACCCGAGGCTCTCGATCAGGTGGCGTGAAGGCTCTCCAAGCTCTCTCCCTTCTGCAGCAAGGAAGATGTTTCCGACGACTCCAATAGCGAGGATCTGATCAGCGATCCCATTCCTGAGAACATGCTCAGCAACAGCGATGGAGTCATCCACCTTGGTCCCACCCAGGATAAAGGTGATCGGATGCGGGGCACCAGATGAGACCTTTGAGAGCATCGTTATCTCACGTTCCATCAGAAGGCCTGCGACCGTCTTCATCACCCGCGGTAATCCGACGACCGTCGGCTGTGAACGGTGCGCCGTTCCGAAGGCATCATTGACGAAGAGATCTCCCATCTCGGAGAGGCGCCGGACGAGATGGGTCTTTGCCGCATCCTCCGGTTTCATCGTCAGATTCTCCTCGGCATTGAACCTGACGTTCTCAAGCATAAGAATCTCCCCGGATCGCATCGTCCGGATCGCTTCATGTGCGGTCCGCCCGAAGATATCATCGACATAGGTGACAGGCCGGTGGATCAGGCGTTCAAGCTTCTCTGCATGTGATGCAAGCGTGGTAAAATCCTTCTTTCCAGGCCGGCTCTGATGTGTGACGATGACGACCTTTCCGTCTTCAAGTGCCCTGATCGTCGGGATATGCTCACGAAACCGCTTATCATCGAGGATCATTTCTGATGCGGGATCGATGGGAGAGTTGAAATCCACCCGCACAAGCACCGTCTTTCCCCTGATATCAACATCCTGCAATGTACCAAATGCCATAGAACTACCTGCCCGGCTCCTGCTATATCATATGAAGACCAAGACAATATTCATTTCGAATAAAGACCCAGGAATAATCATTATGGATTTTATCTTTACCTTTTTTGAAGAGCTCACGATGCTTGGGCCGGGAGATGACCAGGTAACCAGAGAGATCTTCGGCTCCCTTGACACCCCTGAATCTCCGGTGATCCTTGATGTCGGATCAGGGAAAGGGCGCCAGACACGAGTACTTGCAGCAGCAAAACCGGATAGCAGGATCATCGCAGCCGATATTCATCTGCCGTATTTGAGAGAATTGGTGAGGATGCGGGAGGTATCTCCTGTCTGCGGATCGATGGATAGTCTTCCCTGCAAAAAAAACTCGGTGGATCTGATCTGGTCTGAGGGGGCGATCTATACCATGGGTTTCTCCGCAGGCCTGACCGCCTGGAGACCTCTTCTGAAAGAGGGGGGACATCTCGTCGTATCTGAGATCTGCTGGCATCGATCTGATCCACCCGAAGGACTGCGAAGATTTTGGGAGGAAGACTGCCCGGGCATCGGTTCGGATGATGATCGGATACGGGATGCAGAAGCTGCGGGCTATTCTGTAATAGCCACACCACGGCTTTCGAGGAAGGCATGGGAAGAGTATTACACTCCCGTGATGGAACAGATTGAAGTCTGGAGAAAGAGGTTTGATGCACCTGAGATTCTGGACTTCCTCTCGGAGATGGAGAAGGAGATCAGGATATTTGAGGAATATGGTTCGTATTACGGTTATACGTTCTTTATCCTGAAAAAAGAGTAGATCAGGCCTGTGTCCGGGCCTTAATCTTCTTTAAGCGGAAGAGTTCTTCACGCTCCATCTCATCGAGACGCATCTTGATGAAGTCACGTGCCTCTGTCTGCTCGGGGATGACTTTGAACTCAAGAGCGTTGACACGCCGCTTGGTACGTTCAATCTCGTCGAGGAGCCTCTTCATCGTCGTCTCGATCTCGGCGTTATGGATGATCGTCTCGAGGAGATCCTCAAACGCATCCGCGGCCTCATCGATGACCGACGAGGTGCCGATGACACCGTATCCCCGCTCCATCGGGTTCTTCCTCACGCTTGAGGATTTGATGTCAGGGACGACGACTCCCATGATGTTCTTGCTTTTGAGCTCGATCTGTGGTACATCTCCAACAGAGAAGGCAGCAGCCTTCACACCGATGGCGCCTTCGACCGTATCTGCGATGGCGATCATCTCCTGTGCCCGTTCATATTTCCGGGCGAGTTCGTCACGGGTATCCTTTGCCTGTTCAAGGATCTTGAAGAACTCAAGGATCAGCCCGTCACGTTTCATCTTCAGGAGCTTATAGCCGCGCTCTGAGAGCTTGATCCTCCTCTTGAGAGCGATCAGTTCAGATCGGGTCGGCTTTACATCGCGGAGCGCCATGGCAGGTTACTCCTTCCGGTACTTGGGATGGTACTTCCTGATCAGATCACGGTCGATCCTGACAAGCTGCTCTTCCGGCAGTGTTGCAAGGAGCTCCCAGCCGACATCGAGGGTTCTCTGAATGGTCCGATCTTCACTGATGCCCTGGCGGACGAACTGGTTCTCAAAGTAGTCTGCCACTTCAAGGAAGAGCCGGTCACGCTCGGAGAGCGCATCCTTTCCGACGATTGCGACGAGACCACGAAGATCGTTTCCTTCCGCATATCCTGCGTAGAGCTGATCCGAGACCTTCTTATGGTCATCACGGGTCAGTCCTTCGCCGATACCGAGGTTCATCAGACGCGACAGCGATGGAAGAACATTGATCGGCGGGTAGATACCCTTCCTGTGAAGTTCACGGGAAACAACGATCTGCCCTTCGGTGATGTACCCGGTCAGATCAGGGATCGGATGGGTGATATCGTCACCCGGCATCGTCAGGATAGGAATCTGGGTGACAGAGCCTTTGACTCCCTTGATGATACCGGCACGCTCGTAGATGTTGGCGAGATCGGTATACATGTATCCCGGATATCCACGACGGCCCGGAACCTCTTCACGTGCCGCACCGATCTGACGGAGCGCCTCACAGTAGTTGGTCATGTCCGTGAGGATGACAAGAACATGGTATCCAAGCTCGTATGCGAGGTACTCTGCAGTGGTCAGTGCGAGACGTGGCGTAATGATACGCTCGACCGCCGGATCGTCTGCAAGGTTGAGGAAGACGACCGCACGCTCAAGAGCACCGGTCCGCTCGAAGTCCTCCATGAAGTGGTTGGCTTCCTCTTTTGTGATACCCATTGCAGCAAAGACGACAGCAAAAGATTCAGTTGAGCCTGGAACCTTTGCCTGACGTGCGATCTGCAGAGCAATATCATTGTGGGGAAGACCTGACCCCGAGAAGATTGGCAGTTTCTGTCCACGAACGAGGGTATTTGTCCCGTCGATTGTGGAGATACCTGTCTGGATGAAGTCCTTTGGATTTCCACGTGCATACGGGTTGATCGCAGCACCGGTGATATCGAGCCGTTTCTCAGGGACGATCTCTGGTCCGCCGTCGATGGGCTTGCCGCCTCCGGAGAGGATACGGCCGAGCATCTCACGACCGACCGGCATCTTGATCGATTCACCAAGGAACCTGATCCCCGAGTCCCTGCCGATACCGGCAGTCGTCTCAAAGACCTGCACGACGACGAGATCATCGCTTGTATCAAGGACCTGGCCACGCTTCATGGTGCCGTCTGCGAGCACGATGTTGACCAGTTCCTGGTATCCGACCGGCTCGGTCTTCTCGACAAAGACGAGAGGACCGGCGATCTTGGTCACTGTCTTATATTCCTTCATGCTCCTGCCCTCAGTGCGGTGAACTCAGACTCCATATCCTTATGGATCTGCTCAAGCATCGGCTTGTAGTCACGGGTGAACTTGGTCTGCGGGAGATCTGACTTCGCCTTGATGCTGATGATCTGCTGCGGAGCAACACCGGCAACCTGTGCAGCATATGCAAGCTCAGCATACACCTTGATGGCCTTCATGATATCAAACTGCTTCGTCATGTCACAGTAGGTATCGACATCATCGTAGGCATTCTGCTGGAGAAAGATCTCACGGAGCATCCGGGCAACCTCGATGGTGATCTGCTCAGATTCGGGGAGTGCGTCGGATCCGACGAGCTGAACGATCTCCTGCAGCTCTGACTCTTTCTGAAGGACTTCCATCGCCCATGAACGGAGCTTGTTCCATTCGGGGGAGATGTTCTCGTCATAGTAGTCATGGAGCTGGTCAAGGTACAGGGAGTACGAGTTTAACCAGTTGATCGCAGGGAAGTGACGCCGCTGGGAGAGCTTTGCATCCAGTGCCCAGAAGACCTTCACGATACGGAGTGTGTTCTGGGTAACCGGTTCGGAGAAGTCACCACCTGGCGGGGAGACTGCCCCGATGACGGTAACGGATCCTGCTCCGCCAGCGAGTGTCTCGACGAGACCTGCACGCTCATAGAACTCGGAGAGACGGGCTGCAAGATATGCAGGGTATCCCTCTTCACCGGGCATCTCTTCAAGACGGCTTGAGATTTCACGCATCGCTTCGGCCCACCGGGAGGTTGAGTCTGCCATCAGGGAGACGTCATAGCCCATGTCACGGAAGTACTCCGCGATGGTGATTCCGGTATAAACCGATGCTTCACGTGCAGCCACCGGCATGTTTGAGGTGTTGGCGATCAGGACGGTCCGCTCCATCAGGGGCTTTCCGGTCTTTGGGTCATCGAGGTGCGGGAACTCTGTAAGAACCTCGGTCATCTCGTTGCCACGCTCACCACAGCCGATATAGACGACTATCTCTGCATCGGACCATTTTGCAAGCTGCTGCTGGGTAACGGTCTTTCCTGAACCGAATGGTCCTGGAATAGCTGCCGTTCCGCCTTTTGCAATCGGGAAGAGACCATCAAGGATACGCTGCCCTGTGTTGAGGGGGATCTTTGGGTTCTTCTTCTCTGCGACCGGACGCGGCACACGGACCGGCCAGACCTGCATCATCGGGTACTGAGATCCATCCTCAAGGGTGATGACGGTCTCTTCGACTGTAAATGATCCCGGGCTGATCGACTTGACGACCCCGCCCTTTGCGTTGGGGGGGATCATGATCCGATGCATCTTGTTGGTCTCCTGGACCTCGCCGATGACCTGGCCTGGTTCGACACGGTCACCTGCCTTGACGACGGGTGTAAACTCCCACTTCTTCGATCTGTCCAGACCGGGGGCAGTCACACCACGCTCAATGAAGTTCCCCATCTTATCGACGAGGACCTCAAGAGGCCGCTGGATACCATCATAGATACTGGTCAGGAGCCCGGGCCCAAGCTCGACTGCGAGCGAGAGGCCCGTGTTGGTGACGGGTTCGCCCGGCTTGATACCGGAGGTGTCTTCATAGACCTGGATGATGATATTCTCACCATCAATCTTGATCACCTCACCCATCAGCTCCTCATTACCGACCTTGACGACATCATACATGTGTGCATCAAGGTTGATTGCGGTGACCACCGGCCCCGCAATCCTTTTGAGAATTCCTGATTGTTTCTTTACTTCCACAGATCAACACCCACTGATCGCTTTATCCGCTCTCTCAGGGAGAGACCACCTGTCTCGCCACCGATGGAGATGACGGTCGGTTTCACCGAGTTCTCAAGGGCAACCTGGAGCTTCCTCGGGACCTGTTCCATATCTGTACTCTGGAGGACGAGGATACCCACATTCGGATCCTCAAGGGTCCGTGTGATCGCCTCTGTGAGTTTCTCCGGGGTTTCAGCTGCGAGGGTCTTCTGAATACCTGCAAGCCGGAAGCCAAGGATAAACTCATCTTTTCCGATTACTGCGATCTCCATCATATCACCAGATAGTTCTCGATCCTCTCAGCCGGAAGGTTTGCCTGCTTGCCCCGTGCGAGTGCCCGAAGATTCGTCACTTCATACTTCTTCTTCTCAAGATAGACGAGAATAGGATGAATTGAGAATGGATTCCTCTTCGAGATGCGATCCATATACTCAAGCTGGGCACGAATCAGGGCATTTTCGACTTCGTGAATGGGTTTCTCCTCACGAAGCCCCTCCAGGACATCAACAAGTGCGGAGCTCTTTACTTTCTTCCTCAGAGCATCGACGAGCTCATCGAGACTCTCCACCTGTGAGAGCCTCTTCAACTCCTCCTCACCGAACGAGGCACCGGGAATGAAGACACCTTCCATCTCTTCCTGGGAGGTTACATGTCCTCTCAGCCGAAAGAGTGTCTTGATATTCCTGGTATCAATATCCAGCTGGATGGATCTGAGAAACTGATCTCCGCCCTTCAGTCCGCCGGATGCCTCATTAATGAGATCGGCATAGAATTGACGATAGAGTTCATTCTCAAGCCTTCCAAAGGATCCCTTCTCGATCGCGGCGGGCAGCTCACGTTCGATGACGGAGTAAAGGGGAAGCCCTTTGAGCATCTCGATTGCACGCTCGTTAGACTCTTCTGAGATCATACGATCCAGGAAGTTCACATCGAGCGACCCTGCCGGAACAACGACTTCCTTGATCTTCCCTGCTTTCATCCCCTGGTTCTTACCACGGATGATGGTGAGGACATTCTGGATGTCCCACCTGCGGAGATAGGATTTGGTGAACTGTTTCAGGATGCCAGGGGTGATCTCCAGAATCTTCTGGAACTCTTTTGCAAGATTCCAGGAGAGTGCCTCCTCGACGAGATCGATCCCGTCGAAGGATGCGGCAAGCTCATCGATCTCCCGTTTATACTCCATCTCCTCGATATGACGGGTGATCTGGGGAAGGCTCATGTTGAGCATCCGGAGGTATTCTTCTCGCGGGAGCAGTTTGGATTTACGGACACGCATTCGCGTGCAGACGTAGACATAGGGGGCTGTTCCGCCACTCACCACAGACATCAGCTCATCCCCCCCTACCCAAAGAGAATATCCGAGGCGTCTTTCAACCCGGATTCCCAGACTTCGTCAAGGAAGGTCTGATAGCTGAGATCTATGGTCAGCTGACCGTCTGCACTTTTGACAACGACGCCACCATCGATATCGATGACACCGCCAAACGAGTATCCGCTCAGAGTTTTCAGTTCGGAGAGGGCAGCCTCAGCTGCCTGCTGATCGCGGCTGTTGCAGTAGACACGCCCTTCCTTGATCTCCTTGACGATCGCCTTGAGGAGTTCGCGGACCGCCTTTGCATGGGCGGTCCCGGGAAGCTCTGATAGAGCGCTCTTCGTCTCGTTATAGACCTCATCGAGCATTCCTTTCTGCGCGTTGAGGACTTCACGCTTGACGAGGAGATTAGCGGCTGAGATCTCCTGTGCCATCATCTGGCCGATCTGCCGCTCCACCTCTGTCTCTGCATCCTGTTTGATCAACAATGCCTTCTCTGCTGCTGCCGCTATGATCCGCTGGGCCTCTTCATTGGCTTCATTCCGGATAGCAGTGGCTTCTTTCTGCCCTTTCTCCCTGATCTCTTCTGCGACAACTTCTAGTCCCATTGTCGGCTCCACTCAGAACAGGATCAGCAGTGAGACAACAAGACCGAAGATGACGATCGTTTCCGGAATAACCGTGAGCAGAAGTGCCATACCGAAGACATCCTTGTTCTCTGCGGTTGCACCAACAGCAGCTGCCCCGATAGTCATCTCAGCAAGACCCGCACCAATACCGGTGAGACCGACTGCGAGCGCTGCTCCTATTGCCTTCATTCCCATCTGCGATGCTTCGACCATTTCGACTGTTACCATTGCTGTTGCTACATCCATTTTTTAATCCTCCGTTAATCTCTTTTTCATTCCAAAGGGTTTGTACTTCTCTCCACCGCCTTTGTAGAATTTGGTGAAGAACTCAACATACTGCAACCTGAGAGACTGCAGACCTCCTCCAAGGAGACCAAGTGCCGTATTGAGAAGATGGCCTGTGAGAAGGACGGCAATTCCAAAGATCACGATAATAATCCCGACCGGTGTCAGCTGCGACAGCTGAGGCTCGATCAGCATCTCGATGGCGATAAAATTGACCACCATCGCAATTGCCACTGACGAAAGACCCACCGAGGTCAGACGTGTGTATGATAACGAGTGGCTGAGAATCGAGGGGATCTCGATAAGTTCAATAGGTGATTCGCGCATAATTGCGATTGCTCCGGCAACGACCAGGAATGCCCCGATGACGGCTGCAATATTGAAGCCCATCACGACAGGTGGGAGCCCGGTCAGATCCGGCATGAGCGGAATTGGAGCTATCGACCAGATGATCGCTAATACTCCCCACATCAGGGCTATCCAGCCCGCCTGACCCATGACATGGACCATATCACGGTGGCGGTAGTGGTTGACGACACTCATCATACGGCCAAGTGTCATCTGCAGAACACCAAGCCAGACCGCAAATACCAGGAGAATAATAATGTCCGCCTGATAGTACGCGTGCGTTCCGATCAGCAGGTGTCTGCTCAGAATCGGATCCCAGAGGTGGATATTCAGTGCACCGGGATGAGCTCCGAAACATTCGGCATAGATTATACCGAAGGTGATTGCGGATATGCTTGCGTTCCTGAGGACATTCAGGAGACGCTCCATAGCTTCGCCTTTCAGTATCTTCCGAAGACCCAGGGCGAGAACCAGAAGAATGGCACCGTACCCGATATCTCCGAGGATGATACCAAAGAAGAGCGGGAAGATGATCGATACGATGAGTGTCGGATCAAGTTCATCATATCGTGGTCGTGAATACGTGTCGATGATCAGTTCCGTCGGTCTGGAGAATGACGGGTTGTTATACTCGACAGGTGGTTCGCTATGCTCCCCCTCGCTCTCTTCAGCCTCCATCACAAGGATCCGGTCGCCGGTAGCCTGTGACAGCCCGGATTTGACGGTCTCTACATCTCCCGTCGGAACCCAGCCGTCAGCGATGAAGATGAGGTCGGTGGTTGCAAACCTGAGTGGTGCTTCTGCCTGTTCGACATCGGCACTCAGAACCTCGTCACATGCTGCGAGGAACTGTCCGTTCTCGGATCTGAGTCCTTCAAGTTTCCGATCGATATCCGCAATCTCTGCGTGTAAGGTAGAGATCTCTGACCTGTACTGGTCGATCTTCTGCCGGACGGAACCATCCTCCGTCGGAATCGGAACCTGCTGGAAATCTGCGTTCCCCAGAGCTTCTTCAACAGCACTCCGGCTCTCGTTTTTAAAGAAGATTACCATTGTGCCGCCACTCCTGGCGGGGGTGAAGAACTTCTCATGGGGAACAGGAATCTCGATATCCCTGGAGACCCGTCCTGCAATGACAGATATAGAATCATATCCGCTATATAAGCCAAGTTCCAGTGGAATCGCCGAGAATGGTTCTAACTCTGCGATACGCTGTTCATTTACCCTGATACGCGCTTCGGCCGATGATCTCTGTGCCGTGAGATTGCTGACCTTTTCTTCAAGTTTTGGGAGGTCACGCTCAATAATCTCTCTGATCGAGGCCGCAGGACGTCTCGGGGCGCCGATATAATCGTCAGGTGTCAGTCCGAAGGTGTTTTCGATGGACCGGATCTTGATGAGATCGGTAGAGAGCTCGGTTGCTCCTGCCATCGGTTGCCCGATACGGACTCCTTCAAATCCTTCCTTCCCCTGATCGGTATAATCGGTGATGTGAAATACGTGATGACGATATAGTTCAGTCACAGCCGACGACATCTGCTCCTTTGATCCAACAATGAGCAGACGCGTCATCGTCTTAGGCTGTAACATGGACTCTCTCCTTGAATCTCTCGGTGAGCAAAGAAACAGCTTCCTTCTGCCGCTTGTTACCCTTTGATCTGAGTGATTCGGCTTGCTTTCTGCCTTCTTCAAGGATCACGGAATGCTTCTTTGCAGCTTCACTTCGTGCATCTGCGAGACGCTTCTTCTTGTACTCCTCGGCGACGGCTGCCGCCTTGGTAATCTGATTATCCGCTTCAAGTCTGGCATTTGCAATAATCTGCTCACGCTCAGCCGATGCTTTCTCGATCATCAGACGGTACTCTTCTTCGGTCTTTTTGATGCTCTTCAGAACCTCAGTTTTCATCCAACCCTCCTCTCACGGCAACAGAATAATTGGTTAATAGAAGCTCTTATAATTGTTGTTCTGTATCCAGAGGCTCATTGGGGAGATAGTCCCATGATCTCACCCCGGAAAGGTTTTCAACAAAAATAACGCCATCTCTGCCTGATAGTACTCCTCCTGAGAGATCTTCGCCTGAACAGAGGAGATGCTGCTCCGGGTGTGTCCCCCTGACGATCCCGCAGGAGAGGTGAATCTCCGGGCCTGCGGAAACAAGGTATCTGAGCCTTCTGGATCCGGGATGCTCTTTTGGGAGGACAAGAAGCGGCTGATCATAGAGCCGTACGAGATCGAGGAGATACAGTGCCGGCCGTACCATCCCCCCCTCAGGTGCAGAGACGGCGATGATATCATCAGGCATGATACCCTGGACATACTCGTCATCGAAGGTATCGATGATGAGGGGGAACCGCTTCCCTGCCCGGGCAACGATAAGAAAAGAAGTATGTCCTCTGATGAGGACCGCACGATCACCTGGTGTCAGGATCATGCTTCAGTGAGATTTTCAGACTGGCAGGTCGGGCAGATGGGATGTTTTCCAACTGCTTTGAAGGTTGCATTGCAGTCACGGCAGCGGTAATCCTTTCCTTTCACCCGGTCCTCTTCCATCTCCACATCGTGGGCTCCACCAACAGTACACATAGTTCAATCACCTAGGTTTCTTTTCCCGCAGAGATGTAATAAGGGTATCGCAGAATAAAATGCGGTTAAAAGATCGCAAAGATCACAAAGGCCGCAAGGACCATGATGCAGGAGTGCTTGACACCTGCAGCAAGCGTTGATTCGCCCATCAGCCCTGCAAGGAGTCCTGAGCAGATCGCCTGGATAACAACGGCATGGTAGAAGAGCCGGCCGTAGGTGAGTGCTGATATCGCACCGACCGCCGAGAAGGCCGTCCCGGCAGGTGCACTATCGGTATCTGCCATCTCAATGACCGGAAGGAACTGGGTCCCGATGACCATCACGACGAAGATAAAGACGAAGAAGGCGAGGTAGACGACGGCGGTATAGAGGAACATCTCCCCTCCCCGCTCTCTCTTGAGGGTCTCACTCATCTCGGCATCACTTGCGGCGATGTTGAGGACCTGCCCGATCTCCCCACTCATCGCGCTTGCACGGGTGATGAGGGTGACTGTCCGGGAGATGGACGGTGTGGAGAGGCGTTCCTCAAACCTGACAAGGGCATCCTCCACATTGGCACCCCATTCGAGATCCCGCTTGATCTTTTTGATCTCATAGCTGAGGAGGCCGAGGTTCGTCCTGACGAGGATCGAGAGTGCCTTTGCGATGGTGAGGCCGACCTCGTTGATTCCGGCCAGCCGCTGGAGAAAGTCGGGGAGTGACGATTCGATCTCATTGATCCGCCTGCTCCATATGGTATGTGCGACTGCATACGGGCCGAAGATGATGAGGAACGTGGCGATGACATAATCGTCCAGCACCCTGATGAAGAGCTCGGTATTGCCGTAATCGGGGATCTGGAGATACCAGAAGGTGAGATAGATGAGCCCAATCGGAACACTGAAATAGAAGACACGCCGGGGGAGTACAAGGAAATAATGGAGGGGATCTGAGAAGAACTCACGAATCCGTGTCATCCTGTCATACTTCTTCAGCCTCTCGATCAGCCCTTCCTCATACTCCTTCTTCTCATCACTCACCCGGACATCCGGGTACTCATGCAGCTCCTGGATGATCGAATAGCGCTGCACCTTATCGGGCTGGGAGGTGATCATATCGATGAAGACGATGAAGATCGCTGTCCCGATGGGGATCAGCGCATATATGACGATGTTGAGCTGCATCAGCGCCCCGGGCCCCATCATCCCCATAACGACCATGACGATGATCAGGAAGAGTGGTCCGGCAACGAAGAGGGTGACGTATCCTTCTGCCACGAGGGAGAGGGTGCTTAAAAACTGCTTCTGTTCAAACCGTGCTTCATCCTGGTAAAGATTTACCTTCGCCTGGAGAAACCCTGTCATATTTCCCCCGCTCTCGATGACCGAGAGGAGATCCTGGATGAAGTCCTTCATCTTTGCCGATGGTGTGGAGATCTGAAGCTCACGGAGTGCAGAGATGATATCATGGCCAAAAAAGTCACAGTCCCTGACCACCTGACGGAACTCCAGCGAGACCTCCCCATAGACATGAGCGTTCTCAGAGAGTGAACGGAAGATCTCGATCAGTTCTGCCCCTCCCCTCCTCATCGCATACATATAGGCGACGGCATTGTGGAGTGTCAGGTTGATCCGTGTTGCACGGTTGGACTTGACAAGGGCCGGAAATGCAAGTGCAGTCCGGAAGGCGGCATAGGAGGAGATGCAGAATATGATAACCGATGCGATGCTCCGGAAGAGGAGGTTTTCCATTGGCAGGTCTGCAAGGAATGGCACTCTCAGGAGGTTCTGGCGGGAGAACTCATAGGCAGCCTGTGATATGGTGATCGGTTCAAAGATGCCGGCGAGGGTGAAGAAGAGAATACCAAAGAAGCCTCCGGTGAGGAGTCCCACAAGGATGGCCTGGAAGAAGAACCGCTCAACCGTGATACCCATCCGTGCGGAGAGGATATCATTTCTGATCTGCTGAAACCGGAGAGGGTGGCGACGGGCAAACCGGCGCACCCGTTCATACAACATCATGAGAGGACCTGCTTGAGATCACCAATCTCGGCGAGGATCAGATCGGGGGTGATCGCAAATATTGAGAAGATCTCCGAGACCGATTTGAAGTCAGTTATCCCCTGCTCATGCATCGCGGTGATCACCTGCCTTCTCCGTTCCACCTCGGCAGAGAGTTCTTCCCTGCTCCATCCCCTGTTTGCGGCGATGGCGGAGTAAACATGCGATCTTTGGGAATATTTCATCTGATCAGAGACGGGATCGTACTCAAAGACGTTGTTGAGGAGGACATTCCCTGAATTTGGTTCAATCCCTGTGATCTCAACGATCTCCTGACATCTCCTGACCCGTTCGGTTCCCCGGAAGATGAGTGCCTGGACCGAGATGATGTTCAATGCCTGGAGCATGTTTCGTGGAACATTCAGGGGCTCGGATTCGAGACGGTGAATCGTTGCATCGACACCGCCTGCATGCATCGTCGAGTAGGTGGTGTGGCCGGTATTCATCGCCTGGAAGAGGGTCTGCGCCTCAGGTCCCCGGACCTCGCCAACGATGATATATTCCGGCCGCTGCCGCATCGCCGCCTTGAGGAGGTCGAACATATTGATGCTTCTGCTCCCCTCGGATGAGACCGATTCGCGAGTGACGCTTGCGATCCAGTTCTCCCGGTAAAGCATAATCTCACGGGTATCCTCGATCGAGACGACCTTTGCAAGCGGCGGGATGAAGAGAGACATCGCATTCAATGACGAGGTCTTCCCGGATGCGGTTCCTCCGATATACAGGAGGCTCTTGTTGTTCTCGATGGCAAGCCAGAAGTAGACGAGCTGATCGACGGTGAAGGTGCCCCTCTCCATCAGTTCGACCGGGGTGAACGGCTCGGGTCTGAACTTCCTGATGGTGAATGAGGAGCCCCGGCTCGTCACCTCGGTCCCAAGTGTCAGCTGGAGGCGGGAGCCGTCCGGGAGGGTCGCATCGAGGATCGGGTTTCCGATTGAGATGTGCTTGCCTGAGCGCTGGGCGAGGGTGATTGCGAGTGAATTCAACTGCCGTTCCGGAAACATGATATTTGTTCTGATGTTCCGGTGGGTACGATGGTAGAGGAAGAGCGGGATATCATGACCGTCACAGGAGATATCCTCGATATCGAGATCCTTCATCAGGGGCTCAATCCGTGACCAGCCAAGGAAGTTCCTCTTCAGATAGTACCGTATCCTGTACATCGTCTCCGGTTCAAGGGTCAGGCCATACTGGTGAAGGAGTTCCTCGGTCTTTCTGAAGAGGATGATGGAGGGATTTTCACGGATCTCCACATCTGTCAGGATGAGGATGTCACGGAGATCCTCATAAAGCCGTTCGAGCAGCTCATATTCATATGGAGTCAGGACCGGCTCGAAGAGATGGTACTCTTTCAGCCTCGTCTCCCTGTTGTAGGTGATTGAGACGAGGGAGAGTCCGGGCTCTATCCAGTAGGTATCAACCTCCTCCTCATTCTCCTTCAGAACGGCAGATACAAGTGGCCCGACGGTCTCATATGAATATTCGGGAACCGAGAGCGTCTCCCTTTCCCGTCTGAAGATCCCAAGGAGTGATCGCCTCTGTGGACCTTCGGAACGCGGGGGGGCGGCATCAACCGGATCGGCGCGCATTAAGGTGATCCCCTTCTCTTCCCTGCCCGCATAATCATCGGGAGTGAGCATCTCGTCTCCAACGGCTTCTTCGGATGGAGGAGCCGGATCAGGGATTGGTGCCTCTCCCTGATCGTGACTCTTTGGAAGGATCATGACCTCTTCGAGGGGTGGAATCTGCTGGAGGGGATCATGAACGATCCGCTCATCCTCCTGGTCTGCTGGTTCAGGCTGGCTTCCCTCCTCTCTTCTCCAACGTAAAAAAGAGAAGAAACCCTTCTTCCGTGGTGAAGGGCCATGCCTCTCCCCAAAGTGATCACTCTCCGGTTTCGGGAGATCGCGATCATGCTGTTTCTCTTCATCGAAAGGCACCACTATTACCCCATTGAGCGGCCGGTCTCCGCTATCACAGGTATGCTTATCTCACAAAGGGATATACCTTATCCTTAGAATATGTGGAGCCCATGAACTGTGGGTTATCTGGTGAGGAATAATTATATGTTTGAAGATACAGTTAGCCGGATGCCGACCGGGATCGCCTCTCTTGACCCGGTATTAAACGGAGGCGTGATACCGGGGTCACTCGTCCTCCTCCTCTCTGATATTGGTGCTGGAAGTGCCGAATTTGCCTACACCTCACTCATCACCCATTCCAGGATGGGGAGCACCCCGTCTTCCGGATATGCCGTTCCCGAGGAGATCCGTTATATCAGTATCACCCGGACGAAAGAGGATATCATCAGGGAGATCACCAGCTCGTTTAAGCGTGATATCACAACCGGGATCACCGACCGGGTTCTCTTCTCCGATCTCTCAGGCGGATATTTTGACAGAAGTATCGTCCCCGCAACCTGGTACGACAGTCAGGAGGGCATTGTTGCACGGATGCAGCGGAGGAAGGCAGAGACTGACAGCCTCTTATCTGATCTCATCGCCGAACTCGGTGCAGGGAAGAAGAACAGCCTTGTCGTCATCGACTCCCTCACCGATCTTGCGGGTCTCCATAACGAGCCGGTCCGGTGGAAGAACCTGGTCGCATTTCTTCATGGTCTCCAGAGGGTTGCAAAGGCATGGAATACAACGATCTTCCTTCATCTTGCACGTGGTATCGTTGATCCCTCCCGGGAGCTTGAGATCTGTGATGCCGCCGATGCCGTCATCCTCTTCCAGTGGGAGGAGAGCTCGGCACAGCGGCGGCAGAGAATTATGTATTTTTTGAAGTTCCGTGGAGTGATGCCGTATCTTGAAGAGCGGGATCTTGTGAAATTTGCGGTAAAAATCAGCGATGCCACCGGTTTTGAGGTGGCGAATATCAGGATGGTGATCTGAGTGGATGATGATTTCTCGGCATTGATGGATGAGCCGGTACACGAGGTGGCAAAGAGCCGCTCCCCCGGGCAGGCCGCCGGAAGAGGTGAAAAGAGGATAAAGATCGGGATAGAGGGTCTCGATGAGATGCTTGGCGGCGGCCTGATTCATCACTCGGTGTCAGCACTTATCGGGACCTATGGTACAGGGAAGACCACCTTTGCGATCAGCTTCATCTTTGAAGGGCTTGCAAAGGGGGAGACCTGTGTCTTCATCAGTCTTGATGAACGGGCAGAGATGATCGTTGAGAGTATCAGGCGGCGGGGCTACGATATCGATACCTACCTGGATAAGACCTTCTTCCTGATAAAACTGGATCCAACCGATTTCACGCTTGCCATCAACAGCATTAAAAATGATATCCCTGCCCTTATCAGGGAGACGAAGGCATCACGGGTCGTCATCGATCCAATCTCCCTCTTTGAGGGTCTCCTCCCGGATGAGGCGACCCGGCGGCTTGAGATGTTCAGGTTCGTTGAGATGATGCGTGATGAGAACTGCACCCTGGTGCTGACGAGCGAGACCGATACACAGATCCCCTATGCAAGTAAGTACGGGCTGGTTGAGTACCTCGTCGACTGCGTCGTCCTGCTCCGGTATGTCCGGGCGAGCGATCTCTCCGGAACCCATCTCGCGGTTGAGGTGGTGAAGATGCGGCGGTCCCAGCACTCACGGGAGATCAAGCCGTATGAGATCCAGCCAGACGATGTTGTCGTCTACTCTGAGGCGAGCGTCTTTTAAAGGGATCCGTGCCGCCTGATATGCTCCCAGGCTCTCTGCAGGGTGGGATCTCCCCCCTCTTTCCTATAGATTCCTGTATCCTCCCTCCCGTACAGGATACGGTCTGATCCGATCGGGCAGACCTTGATACAGATGCCGCAGGGCGAGATGGCCTTCCGGCTCAGTGCGGCGCTGTATTTTGCACATGCCTCTTTATTGGTCTTTCCCTCCGGATACCCTTCCGGACTGACGGCCCTGACAGGGCAGTATGTGACACATTCCATGCACCGGGTGCAGAGGTCATCAGCCCGGATGGGATCCGGCTCGATGACTGCGGTTGTCAGGACTGATCCGAACCTGACGCGTGGTCCATATTCTGGTGTGAGGAGCATATTATTCAGCCCGAATGTCCCAAGGCCGGCGAGGTATGCGGCATGGCGGTGTGAGAAGAAGGCGACCGGATTTTTGATCAACGCCTCAATTCCCGCGTATCCGTCCCGTGGGATCGAGACGGAGGGGAGTCCGGCCTGATTGAGCCGTTCTGCTATCCGGTAGGTGTACTGGTCAAGGAGGGCGTTGACGGTTCTGTACATCTCCCGGTACTGGATTGATGGGGACGATTCGATGGATGGGAGATGGATGGGGAGGCCGATGACGATGACGGATCTGCATCCCGGGTAGATCGAATCCGGATGGTACTCCTCCAAAACTTCTCCCTTCCATCGTGCTGCATCCGCCACCCCGATGAGGGGAATCTCATGATCTATACACCAGCGTTGCAGAACCTTCTTCATGATGCCACCTGTGGGGTGTTTCTTCGATGGAAGAGGGGATAAGGATTGTTCACCAGATAAAAAAGTGGCAGGGATGCCTGTCTGTCTACCCGACAAGACGCATATCCGATACCCGGACAGGAGGGACGATGACTGATCCAACCCGGCGTGGGGTCTCCCCCATCCCGATGATCTTTCCGAGCATCTCAAAGATATTCCCGGCGAGCATCGCTTTTCTGATGGGATCACCCTTGACTCCGTCTTCCATGAAAAAGGAGTTCTGCACTTCGACCGAGAAGTCTCCGGTGAGCGGGTTGGCGGTATGGGCGCCGATGACATCGTGGATATAGATGCAGGTCCCCTCGCCGGGCTCAGCCATCCGCTCGGCATCAAAGACCATATTATGAACCCCTATTCCGACTCCGCCGCCGGGCCCGCCATGGGCTGCGTTTCCGGTGCTCTTCGTCCCAAACCGGTATGCGGTCTTGAGATCATAGAGATAGGAGGTGAGAATACCGTCTTTTATGAGTTCCATCCGGGATGTGGGGACGCCTTCCGCATCGAACCGGGTACTTCCAAGCCCCCGCTGGTAGAAAGGATCGTCGGTGACGGTCAGATCCTCGGATGCGATCACCTCTCCGAGCTTCCCGGCGAGGAAGGATCGGCCCATATGGACATTTCGTCCGTTCAGTGCCGACTGGAGGAGCGACGCGGCGAGGCTTGCAAATGCCATCGGCGAGAAGAGGAGATCATAGGTTCCGGTATCGATGGGAAGGCCGTTTCTCGAGCCGGTTGCCAGTTCGGCAGCGGTCCGGCCGATTGCCTGGGGATCGATATCCATGAATGCGGATCTGTCATACTCAAACCCGGTGGACTGATCCGCAATCGCCTCAAGGGATGCGGAGACCGAGCTGTGCTCCTCATGGTATCGGATACCGGCAGAGTTTGCGAGGAGGACCGTACTGAGTGAAAAACCTGCCCCCCCACCGACGACGTCTGCGTCGGGATACTCTTCTGCGCCCTGGAGAAGCTCGTTACAGGTGGAGAGGGCGAGATCAGGGTCGAGCCTGACCGAGGGATCGAATGACAGTGGTTCGCCGGAGAGTGGGACCGGTCCGGGAAGGCCTCCCCATGGGACTGCTTCTGCCAGGCGGGCGCTTGCTATCGCCTGATCGAGGCAGGAACGCCATGTCCCGGGGCTGTTTGTACTCGAGGATCCGATCCTTCCGCCATCAATGACCCTGATGACGAGGCCGGTGCCATATGACTCTCCTGCATGAGCCGGGACGGTCTTCTTCAACTCAATCGAGACGCTCTCACTCCTGATGCAGGCGACCTCAACTTCATCGACGATACCCATCCCGTATTCGATGATCTCATCTTCAATACCTTCAAACATCGCCGCTTCCTCCGATGATCGCTTCTTCAAGGAGAAGATGGGGCGATCCGTCCGATACAGGGACGCTCTGTCCCCCCTTTCCACAATACCCCGGATGCATACGGAGATCATTTCCACAGAGGGTTATGGAATGGAGTGTCTGGAGAATCTCTCCTGAGAGTGAGACGTCTTTGACCATCTCCTTCAGCTCGCCCCCTTCGATGAGATATCCGTACTCGGCATTGAACTGGAAGACGCCACGGCCGGGATCGACCTGGCCGCCACGGGAGCCCGCGAGGAGGATGCCATCCCGGCATTCCTCGATGATCTCATCGTAGCTGGCATCCCCTTCTGCAATATAGGTGTTGCTCATCCGGACGATCGGGACATTTCCGGGCATCGCCCGTGCATGGCCGGCATCCCCGGATCCGACTGCTGCAAGGGTCTCCCGTGAGTGGAGGTACCGTTTCAGGATACCATCCTCGATGATAACCGTTCGAATCCCCCCGATCCCTTCAGCATCGACCGGCTCAAATCCAAATGACCTGAAGGTCGGATCATCGATGATCGTGACGACCGGGCTCCCTATTGCCTCACCGATCTGATTTTTAAGGACCGATGCTCCTTCCTTGACGAGATCCCCCTCGCTTGCATGGCCGACCGCCTCATGGGCAAAGACACCGCCAAGCTCGGGATCAAGGACTGCCCGCATCCGTCCTCCTTTCGGCTTCTTTGCATCAAGGAGTGCGACGGCACGGTTTCCGGCCTTCTCTCCCTCCGATCCCCTGTGCCTGATGTTGAGCCCGTCAATCGTATGATCGCGGACATACCCCATCTCCATCATGCCGTTGCGTCTGGCGACAGCCATTGCGGAGAAGCCTGATCTGCAGATGGTATGTGAGGTCTCATATCCCGTCGAGTCGAGGAAGAAGACCGTCTCGCTCCGTTCGGTATAGGTTCCACGGGTGCTGGTGACGCCAGGAACGGAGGCTGCCTGTGTAATCTCCATCAGGAGTGCCGCCTTCTCCTCGAGGGGAACTTCACGTGGATCCTCCTTCATCGACGGAACAGGAAGGATCGTCCGGTTCTCTGCCTCGGCAAGGACGACATCCTCCCGGGTGACGACTGCGGCTTTCTCTGCCCTGCTCAGATATGCAGAGAGCGAGGTCCTGTCGTCAGGGTCGAAGGGGGCGACGGTCACGATCCCCCACCCTTTCGGGCCGAGGGCACGGATGACCGCCTTTGAGAAGAACGAGACGCCTGCCGCCTCAATCTCTCCGTTATCGATATCTATTCCTGTATGCTCTCCGCTGACATATCGGAGATCCCAGTACCTGAGGTTTGTATCCATTGTTATGCAACACCTTGTTCGGTCTGGTTCTGTGAGTTCTGGGACCGGACGGCATGCTCGGCAAGCTTCTGGAGCTTGACAAGGAAGCCTTCCCGGTTCTCGGGGACGAGGGCACGCTCAAGGATCTCTTCGATATGGGAGACCGGAATGATCTCTATCATACTCTTGTATCTGTTCTCGATGAGAACATCGCCCAGGTTTGATGCCGGGATGAAGACCTGTTTGATCCCGGCTTTGGCAGCCGCCTCTATCTTATAGGTGACACCGCCGATAGGGAGGACATCCCCCCTGACCGAGAGTGATCCGGTCATGGCGACATCCTGCCTGACCGGGATGCCTTCGATGGCTGAGATGACCGCTGTTGCTACCGACACTGATGCAGAGTCCCCTTCGACGCCCTGGTAGGTGCCGATGAACTGGACATGGATATCGATATTCCTGATATCCTTCCCGGTGAACTTCTTCAGGATCGCAGAGACGTTTTTGATCGACTCCTGTGCGATCTCCTTTAAGAGACCGGTTGCGATGACTGTCCCGGTTGCCCCTTGTGCAGGGGTCACTTCGGCAACGATCGGAAGGACCGATCCCGAGTCGCTCCCCATCACCGCAAGCCCGTTGACCTTCCCGATGGCCGTTCCCGAGACGATGGTGAGGTCATAGTCCCGGCTCCGCCTGATATATTCGTCTGAGATCTGGTCTTCGACAGAACGGGCGGTCTCTTTTGCCATGATGACATGCTGTGCTGTCGTTACTTCTGCACCTTCCCCGCGTGCGATATCCCCGGCGACACGGACAAGGCCGCCGAGATCACGGAGCTTCAGGGTGAGATGCCCTTTCCGGTTCGACCGCCTCCGTGCCTCCCGGATCACCTCGCTGATGGCGCTGCGGTCAAATGGCGGGATCTTTCCGTCATTCTTGACCTCCTGGGCGATGAACCTGATGAACTTCTCGCGGTTCTTCGGGGTGTCATCGATCGTCTCCTTCATGAAGACCTCGTACCCGTAGCCACGGATACGGGATCTGAGGGCAGGATGCATCCCCTGCATCGCATCGAGGTTGCCTGCGGCGATCATGACAAACCTGCAGGGGACTGCCTCGGTCCTGACCATCGCACCACTTGAACGCTCGCTCTGCCCGGTGATCGGGAACTCCCCCTCCTGGAGGGCGGTGAGGAGGTTCTGCTGTGAATGCGGGGTGAGGGTATTGATCTCATCGATGAAGAGAACCCCTTTATGGGAGCGGTGGATGGCTCCTGCCTCGACACGGTCATGGGACGGGGTCTCAAGTCCTCCGGACTGGAACGGGTCGTGGCGGACATCGCCGAGGAGAGCCCCTGCCTGGGATCCCGTCGCATCGATGAAGGGTGCCTTGGCATCCTTGCTGGTTGATACAAGGAGCTTTGGGACCATCACATCGTCACGGGGCATCATTGTCCTGAAGGCGAGGAAGATGAAGGCTACAGCGATGATACCCATCAGAAGCATTCCCGAGATGAGGGCATACCCGATGATACCAAAGACGATCAACAGCATCAGCATATTCCGCCATTGTGCCCGTTTTCGTGCCTCCATCTTATGTGCGGTAACGATCTCCTTTCCCCTCCCCGACGGAACCGTCCGGATGAGGGGGTTGTTATTGTCATCAGAGTTTGGATAGACGAGAATGTCCTGCATCTCCTCTTTTGGAAGTAGCTCGGACATCGCCTTTGCAAGCATCGACTTGCCGGTACCTGGTGTTCCGATCATCATCACATGCCGTCGCTGGATCGCTGCTTTTTTGATCACCTCGACTGCCTGCTCCTGACCGATCACCTGATCGATGAGAGACTGGGGTACTTCGATATCTGCCGTTGTGACAAGGTCGATCTCACCGAAGAGTCCTTCCTCATCCTGTTCCACCACCGGCTCATCAGTCAGTTTTTCCGTATCCATTCTGAAGTATACCTCACGAAACGTTGAATGCTTATATATAGCAGGTCTATAGTTTAAGTAGTTTCAGTACAGGGAGATACGTAATATGAAGGTCGTATGCACGGAAAAAACCCAGATTCTCGGAGCACGAGTTGCCGGGGAGCTGGGCGCCCCCCTGGGTGAGGTGAAGGTTTCCCGGTTCCCTGATGGAGAGCTGTATCTCCGGGCATTGAACCTTGATGATGAGACGGTGATCGTCTCGTCACTGACTGATAATGATGCCTTTGTCGAGCTCCTCCTTCTGATCGATGCCTGTGAGGGATCTGAGGTGACTCTGGTCCTTCCATATATGGGATACGCCCGCCAGGATAAGCGGTTCCATCCGGGTGAGCCGATCAGTGTCCGGGCAGTCGCCCAGGCATTGAGCAGGGGTGTTCGACGGATCGTCACGGTCAATATCCATGAGCCTGCGGTGCTGCAGTACTTCAGGGTGCCTGCAGAGAACATATCCATCGCACCGGCAGTCGGGGCATACCTCTCCTCCACCGGTATTGCTGATCCCCTCATCCTCGCTCCGGATGATGGTGCATCGGCGTTTGCCAGGGGGGTTGCCTCTGGTGCCGGATGGGAGTATGATCACCTTGAGAAGACCCGCCTCTCCGGCCACGAGGTCCGGATCGAACCCAAGAACCTTGATGTCAACGGACGAAGCGTCGTTATCGTTGATGATATCATCTCGACAGGGGGAACGCTGGCAACCGCAGCAGAGATGCTTGGAGATCTTGGTGCCCTGAGCATCCAGGCTGCCTGTGTGCATGGTGTCTTCTCAGGCGGGGGATATGCCCGCCTCATCGCTGCCGGCTTCTCGGATGTCGCCTCAAGCGATACCATCGAGCGTGGCTGTTCAAAGTTCTCTGCCGCTCACTCGATCGCCGGGGCACTCAGGCGATGAAGGAGATCGACGGCGGTCTGCTTGAAGGGGGTGGCCAGATCGTCAGGGCCGCGGTTGCCCTGGCATCCCTGACCGGGGAGGCGATCAGGGTTGTGAATATCAGGGCTGCCCGTTCCCAACCAGGACTTGCTGCCCAGCATGTCGCCGCCGTCAGGGCCGCCGCTGCCGTCTCTCATGCAGAGACGACGGGTGTCACGGTGGGGTCACGGGAAATCACCTTTCTCCCGGGTACTCCCGGGATGAGGACGGTCGCCATCGATATCGGCACTGCCGGGAGTATCCCGCTCCTCCTCTCCGCATGGCTCCCGCAGGCGCTCCGGATCGGCGGTGTGATCACCGTCACCGGAGGGACCGGGGCGATCAACAGCCCGACCATCGACTATTTTGACAAGGTCTTCCTCGGCTATCTCCGGGCACACGGGGCAGAGGTTGATCTGGTGATCGAAAAGAGAGGGTACTATCCGGTCGGAGGGGGCGTTGTCACCGCCACTGTCCTGCCCTCTGATCCGGCACCCCTCGGTTCATGTACGCCGGTGGGTGCAGGAATCATATCTGCCTCATCAGGGCTCCCCGATCACGTCGCAACACGGCAGGCCGCCGCGGCGGCTGCGGTTGTGGGCGATCTTCCGATCCGTATCATCAGGCAGGAGGGGCCGGGTGTGGGATCGACATGCACCGTCTGGAGCCCCGGCCATGGGGGATCAGCGGTCGGGAGGCGTGGGCTTCCGGCAGAGGAGGTCGGCAGGATGGCTGCGGAGGCATACCGTGACGGGTCTGGATCTGATTGCGACCCCTATCTCTTCGATCAGCTGATGATCTACCTTGCGATGTATGGAGGGTCAATCCGGACATCCCGCCTCACGCTCCATGCGGAGACGATGATCCATCTCCTTGAGCAGTTCGGGTACTCCGTCTCACTCTCTCATCGTGACGGATGTGTGGAGGCATCGGCATGAAGATCGTCTGTGATGCTTCCTTCTTCTTCGGCGAATATCCTCTGCAAGGCGAGCTGTACACGACCCCGGAGGTGCTCTCCGAGCTCCGTGATCTCTCATCAAAGTGCAGATTCGATCTCCTCCGGGAGCAGGGGCTTCTTCTTGCCAGCCCTGAGCCCGGATCCATCACCCGGGTGAGGAGGGCTGCGGCATCAAGCGGGGATCTCGGGGTCCTTTCGGCGACGGACATCAGCATCCTTGCTCTTGCTGATGAGGTCAGCGGGGTGATTGCAACCGATGATTTTGCTATCCAGAACGTCGCTGCTCTCCTTGGAGTCGGGGTAAAGCCGATTCTCCAGCGCAAGGCAAAGAAGCGGCGGTGGAGACTCGTCTGTACCGGGTGTGGCCGGGAGGTCGAATCCGGATCTGACTGCCCGGTTTGTGGCGCATCGCTGAAACGAAGGAATAAATAGATGGGTATCGATCGTACTTCCATGTCATCCCTCACCGATCTGAAAGAGCGTGCCCGCCTCCTCCTTGAAGAGGGGCATAGCCAGGGTCAGATTGCCGATGAGCTCTCCCTCTCGATGGAGACGGTCACCTGGCTTTTAACCCAGCCAAAAGGAGATGTTGCACCACGGGATGTGCACATTGACTGGACAGCCGTCAGCTGTGATGCGACCCAGCTTGAATCGGTCGCTTCAATGATGATCGACCGGTATCGTGCCTCCTGTAATGGGGCAATGAGCCTTGATGCCGATGTGATGATCGGTATTGCGATCTCGGGGATCCCGCTTGCGACACTCATCGGTGCACGCGAGGGATGCAGCCTTGCGATTTACCACCCGGCAAAACATGCCGTCTCAGAGACGCCGATCGGTTCAATCTCCGGTAATTTTGCCTCTATTGGGGAGAAACGCTGTATTATTGTCGATGATGTCATCACCTCGGGGAAGACGATCGCCGAGGTTATCGGGTATCTCAGGCGGCATGGCGGTGTCCCGGTTGCGGTCTTTGTTCTCTTTGATAAGCGCGGTATCACCGAGGTTGATGGTGTTCCGGTCTACTCACTCTTCAGAATATCCCGGATCGATTGATCGGCCTGGGAATCGAGCATATGTTTATATAGAACTTCAAAGCAATTTTTACCGATACAGGAGGATTATACGTTGGTACAAGGCATGCAGTCATCCGGGCAGCCGGTGATTATTTTACGGCAAAACGTCGAGCAGACCCGTGGGTTTGAGGCACAGCGTTCGAACATCCTCGCGGCAAAGGCGATCATGGAGGCGGTCAGGACGACACTTGGCCCCCGTGGCATGGATAAGATGCTCGTTGCTGGCGATGATATCACCATCACAAACGATGGAGCGACGATTCTGAGCGAACTCTCTGTCCAGCACCCTGGCGCGAAGATGGTCGTCGAGGTCGCAACCGCACAGGATGATGAGTGTGGTGACGGGACGACGACAGCAGCCATCATGGTCGGTTCCTTCCTCGACCAGGCAGAGCGGCTCATCAAGATGGGTATCCACCCGACAAATATCTCCAAGGGCTACAGCCTCGGTATGAGGAAGGCGCTTGAGATCATCGATGAGCTCTCCATCACCGTCACCCCCGATGATAAAGAGACATTACAGAAGATCGCCACCACCGCGATGCTCGGAAAGACCATCGAGGCGATCCGGGAGAAGGCATCCGCCATCGTCGTCGATGCTGTCGGAACCGTCGCCGACCGTTCAGGTGAGCGGATCGTCATCGATGAGGACGATATCCTTGTCAAGACCCAGAAGGGCGACACGATCGATAATATCGAGCTTGTCCATGGTGTCATCATCGGCAAGGCCCGTGTCGATGAACAGATGCCGAAGATCGTCAATGGTGCAAAGGTCGCAATGATCAGCTCTCCGCTTGAGATCACCAAGACCCAGACGAAGTCGAAGATCAAGATCTCCTCGTCAGAGCAGGTGGCTGCATTTGGTGATGCGGAACGTGCATCCTTAAAGAAGATCGCCGATCAGATCATCGCCTCAGGTGCAAACGTCCTCCTCTGCCAGAAGGGGATCGCCGATGCAGTTCAGTTCTATCTTGCAAAGGCCGGCGTCTACTCCCTTGAGGATGTCCCTGAGAAGGAGATGAAGTACGCGGCAAAGGCACTCTGTGGAGAGATCGTCAACAAGCCCGAGGATCTCACCGTCGAGACGCTTGGAACCGCCGAGCAGGTCGAGCAGATGGATGGGGAAGACCTGACCAAGATCTCAGGATGCGAGAACGCAAAGGCAGTCACCATCCTGATCCGCGGCTCGACCCAGTATGTGGTTGATGAGATCGACCGTGCCATCAACGATGCAAAGCGTGTTATCCAGGATGCCATGGAGGATGGAAAATATACCATCGGTGGCGGTGCTGTCGAGACCGAACTTCTGATCCGTATCCGTGACTATGCTGCAACCATCGGTGGCCGTGAGCAGATCGCAATGGAGGCATTTGCACAGGCATTTGAGATCATCCCGATCACCCTTGCCGAGAACTCAGGATACAACCCGATTGATAAGCTTGTTGCCCTGAAGAAGGCACACAGCGAAGGGCAGAAGAACGCCGGTCTGAATGTCTACACCGGAGCGGTCGTTGATATGGCAGCAGAAGGCGTCTTTGAACCAATGCGGGTGAAGCGCCAGGCGATCCAGAGTGCGGCAGAGACTGCGGCACTCCTGATCCGGGTTGACGATATGATGGTCACCCAGTCCCACTAATAGTGGGATACCACCCTCTCTCTTTTATTTTTATTTTCTGGGCGATGCCAGATAGTCGCCAAGTTCATGCAGATCGGAGACGATCATCTCAACTCCGGGGAGTTCCTCAAATCTGTTAATATCACCCTCCGCGACACGGGCGATGAACCGCACCCCGGTCTCCCGGGCCGCCTGCCAGTCCTGGGGGGCGTCACCAACGAAGAGGACGTCCTCGGGGTGGATATCTTCCAGAGAAAGGATCTCCCTGATACCGTCTGCCTTGGATCGCGGGGATCCATAGATCCGGACGAAGAAGCCTGCAAGCCCGCGCCTCTCGGCGATGATATGCATCTCCTCCTCCGGGGTGGCAGAGACGACATAGAGGGGGATGACCGCTGCATACCGGCCAAGGAGGGCTTCTGCTCCCGGAATGAGGGGGATGGAGTACATCGCCTGGAGGATCTGCTCCTGATACCTGGATGCAAGCGCCTCCTCCTGTTCCCTGGTGAGGGGCTGGTGGAGGATATCCCTGTAGATGTTTTGGAACTTGACATATCTGGACATACCGCCGTTATCGAGATGGTACCTGACGATCTCGTCTTGATGTTCTGGAACGAAGGAGAAGGTCTCGCGGAATGCCTCTGCCTTGAGAGGGATTGAGTCTGCGATGACACCGTCGAAGTCGAAGATAAGGATGCGGGGCAGTCGGTTCTGCATAATAGGATGTTCGTATCCCATCCTCCTTATATTCTGCTTTTCAGGAAGGATGGATATCCTGGTTCAGAAGCCTTAATACCTCCGAAAAGCAAATATATTATCCCGGTGCCGAGGTAGTCTAGCCCGGGAAGGCGGTGGCCTCGAAAGCCACTGGTGTTCTGCGCCTCGGGAGTTCAAATCTCCCCCTCGGCGTTATCATCTCTTCTTTCTGCACTGCGGCGATTCCCTACTCTCTTCTATTCGCTCCTTTCCTCTGGTATGGCGTCCCCGTTTCTCAAAAGAAGTTTTCTATTTGCCTTCTCAAGGCGGCCGAGCGCCTCCTTCAGCGTCGTGATATCCCGGATCGACCCAATCGCCCCGGTGATGCTCCCTTCGCTGTCATAGAGCAGGGCGGCCTTCCCCCAGAGGGTGAGGTTCCGGCCGTCCGGGTATCCACCTCGGTCTTTGGTGCAGATGGCAGACGTTCGTCGGGACGCCAGTGGCACAGGAGGTCTATACTGCTTTCGTTTCGCGTGGCGAGACCTTCTATGGAACTGTCAATGTCGTCGGTACAGAGTATATCACCGCGTATGAACCGAACCGCGGACCTGGTGGTGCGGTCATTGGTATCCTCTTCGTCGGGATTCCAGAGCAGGCATCATTTGGGGTCGTTCAGGAGAGTATCCGGAATCAGGTCATCGGCCGGAACGTGTATATGTATGTCTTTGATAGTGCCGGAACTGCGATTATTCACCCAAACTTTGAGGGCCAGAACCTTGGACACCTTGATTTTAGTAAACAGATGGTAGACCAGAAGGAATGGATCATGCATTATGACTGGGAGGGTGAAGTAAAGATCGTTGGATTCACCTACTTTGCGCCTCTCGACTGGCATATCGCTGCCGGTGCCGACTGGGTGGACTTCACCGGCCCCATCGATGACAATGTGAAAGAGACTGGTAATGCAGCAGCGGCAACCGAAGAAGCCTCTGCCAGCATCGAGGAGGTCTCTAAGATGATCGAAAACGTGAGTACAGTTGCAAACAAGACACTCCAGGCGAACCAGAAGTTCAAGCTGGCGAAGTAGGTGCAGAGCAATGGTACGTGAAGCAGAAGGTGAGGACGCGATGCGATCAAACGGCTCTATCCAGGTGATGGAGTACACCCGGATCTCCGCCCTCCCCAACTCCCCCTCCTATATCAAGGGGATTATTGATCTCCATGGAGAGATCACAACGATCAACGATCTCAAGGCCCGCCTCAACATTCTCGGCTCTGACCGGGCTGAAGAGGAGTCCCGGATCATCGTCGTTGATGAGAATATCACGAACAAGATGGTTGGGATCATGGTCGATGATGTCCTCTCGGTTTCCACCTTTGAGATGAGCTATGTCGACCGTACCGGGGCTGTGGACTCAGATGACTACTCCTGCACCCTCGGCATCATCAAGAAGAAGTCCCAGGCGAAGGATAAGGAAGCAACAGATCTCGTTATCTGGATCGACATTAAGCAGCTCCTTGGTGAGATGCTGAGTGGGTAAGCGGCTGAAGATACGATATCTGCGTAAAGACATTAATTCTCCGGAAATCATTTTCTTATTATAATTATAGGTAAATCTATATATATCTCTTTATTTTATAAATACTATTCATTAAAAACGTATATATATGTGAAATACTTTTTTATCATTGTATGTATTATAGGTATTGTTTAGCTATCTTCTTCAGATTTGCTCTGGACACTAATCGATCAGTTTTATGAAGAGAAAAACAGGACTTAACTCCGAATGCATTGATGCCTCTGATAGCCCGAAGAGGAGGGCTTCAGAAATTAAACCAAATCAAATCATTCGGAACCGGGACATTCCAATGGATTGGAAAGTGGAGGTATGATTATGTCAAATGGAATTATGGAACGTTTTCAAAATATGAAGATCGGAACGAAGATCCTGATCATCTGCATTGCGCTTGTTGTACTGCCGACGGTGCTCCTCGGGATAGTTGCATATAATTCTGCAAGCGGGGCGATTGAGGAACAGGTTGAGACGCAGTTTAACCTCATTGCACAGGATACGAGGCAGGAGACGGAGAGCGTCTATACGCTGACGATGCAGCTGGTGCAGGGAGGGCTGAACGTCCTCCGTTATACCTTTAATGCAGAGGGTACTCCGGAGATACGGGACGGGCAGTTGGTTCTCGTCAATGCAGCAGGGCAGGTCTATGTCGTAAATGATAATCATGAACTCGTCGACAGCCTCTCAAATCAGCTTGATGGCGCCGCTGCGACTATCTTCCAGGTGCAGGGCAACCAGGCGATCCGGGTATCCACCTCGGTCTTTGGTGCAGATGGCAGGCGTGTCGTCGGGACACCAATAGCACAACAGGTCTATGATGTCGTCGTCACCCGTGGCGAGACCTTCTATGGGACTGCCAATGTCGTCGGCGTTGACTATATCACTGCGTACGAGCCGATCAGGAACGCACAGGGTGCGGTCATCGGTATCCTCTTCGTCGGGATTCCTGAGCAGGCAACCCTCGGAGTCATCCAGCAGAATATCAGGGATACTGTCGTTGGCCAGACTGGATATATGTACGTCATGGACAGCACCGGCACACTCCTGATCCACCCGACGATGCAGGGCCAGAGCCTGGCACAGCATGACTTTGCCCGGCAGATCCTCACGGAGAGGGATGGTGTCATCAGATATTACTGGGAGGGTGATGACATGATCGCATCATTTGCCTATTATCCAGATCTCGACTGGTACATCGTTGCAGGTGCCGACTGGGCAGACTTCACCGGGCCGATCAATGACATCAGGAATGCGATCCTTGCCATCGTGATCGGTGCTGTCATCATCGGCGGGGGTATTGCGATCCTCTTTGGGCGTGGTATTGCACGGCGGATGGATGAGCTCGTTGCTCTTGGCAGGCGTGTCACCGATGGGGACCTTTCCGGAACGGTCCAGACCGATAGAAGCGGTGATGAGATCGGCCAGGTTGCAGGGGCATTCGGCGATGTCGTCACGACGATTCAGAGGTTCGGCAGTGAGATGAATATGATCAGTGCTGCCGCAGCTGAAGGACGGCTTGATGTCCGCGGTGATGCCAGCCAGTTCAAAGGCGACTATGGCAGAATCATCGGGGGTGTCAACGAGACCCTCGACTCGGTCATCGGTCCCTTAAATGTCGCAGCGGAATATGTTGAGCGTATCAGTAATGGAGATGTTCCCGAGAAGATCACCGATGAGTACAAAGGTGACTTCAACGAGATCAAGAACAATCTGAACAAGTGTATTGATGCGGTCGATCTCCTGGTGGAAGATGCAAACTATCTTGCAGCCGGTGCCGTTGAAGGAAACCTCTCTGCCCGTGCGGATGGATCCAGGCATCAGGGCGACTTTAAGAGGGTCATCGACGGTCTGAATAATACCCTCGATGCCGTTGTCAGACCGCTCAATGGCATGGCAAAATCGATCAACCGCATCAGCAATGGTGACATTCCTGAGAAGATTACAGCTGAATTTGCCGGTGACTACAACCAGATGAAGGTCAGCGTCAACAAATGTATCGATGCGATCAACATGCTGATCGATGATGCAAACCTCCTTGCAGCTGCTGCAGTTGAAGGAAAGCTCGCCACCCGTGCCGATGCATCAAAGCACCACGGCGATTACCGGAAGGTCATCGACGGCTTAAACAACACCCTTGATGCCATTGTCAAGCCGGTCAATGAGGTGATCCGGATTGCAGATGCCTTTGCCAACGCCGACTTCAGCACCCGTTTCTCTGAGGATGTTGTCGCCCGTGGTGATATGGAGAAGCTGAAGAACGCGATGAACAACACCAGTACCCAGGTCTCCGTTGCAATTGCCGATGTCTCCCGGTTGATGGAGGAGCTTGCCGCCATCTCCGAAGAGGCGAACGCCAGCGTTGAGGAGGTCTCATCCGGTGCCCAGCAGATCGCCCGAAACACCGGACGGGTCAGCGAGAATTCTGAGCGGTCCAACAACGGTGCCCGGCAGGTTCTCCGTGCGATGGAGGATCTCTCCGCAGCGGTTGAGGAAGTGACCTCGAATGCAGAGTCTGTTGCATCGCTCGCACGAAACGCTGATGACCAGTCGAAAGAGGGTGCAAAACTCGCCGCCGCCGCCGAGAAGGGCATCGGTGAGATCAGCCATTCCGCAGCCGATGTCGATGCCATCATCAAGGACATCAACGACCAGATGAATCAGATCGGAAAGATCGTCGGCCTCATCGCTGATATCTCAAACCAGACGAACCTCCTCGCCCTCAATGCCGCAATCGAGGCGGCAAGAGCCGGTGATGCAGGCCGCGGGTTTGCTGTCGTCGCCGCCGAGGTCAAATCGCTTGCCCAGGAGTCGGGGTCATCCGCAGAGAGCATCGCAAGCATGATCGGTGACCTCCAGACGAAGGCGAAGCGTGCCGTCGAGGCGATGGGAACCGCCAACACCGCCGTCGAGGCAGGCTCTGACCAGATGGAGCAGACGATCAAAGCCTTCAACCAGATCGTCGATTCTGTCGAGAAGATCTCCCGTGCCATCGAGGAGGTTGCCAGTGCCGCCGAAGAGCAGGCAGCAACCGTCGAGGAGATCACCGCCAGTGTCCATGAGGTGACCGGTCTCATCGAGGAGAACGCACGCGAGGCAGGTGATGCCGCCGCCGCAACCGAAGAGGCATCGGCAGGCATCGACGAGGTCGCTAAGATGATCGAGAACGTCAGTGAAGTTGCAAACAAGACACTTCGGGCGAACCAGAAGTTCAAACTGGCGAAGTAGGTGCAGGGCAATGGTACGTGAAGCAGAAGGTGAGGCCGGAGTGCGATCAGACGGGTCGATCCAGGTTGTGGAGTTCGTCCTCGGGGACGAGACCTTCGCCATCGACCTCTTTGAGGTCCGGGAGGTTGTGGAGTATACGCGGATCTCCGCCCTCCCCAACTCCCCCTCCTATATCAAGGGGATCATCGATCTCCGTGGCGAGATCACCACAATCATCGATCTCAAGGCACGCCTGAACATCATCGGATCGAACCGGGCCGAGGAGGAGTCCCGGATCATCGTCCTTGACGAGAATATCACTAAAAAGAAGGTCGGGATCATGGTCGATGATGTCCTCTCGGTCTCAACCTTCGAGACGAACCAGGTTGACAGAACCGGTGCGATGGACTCGGATGACGACTCCTGTATCCTTGGGATCATCAAGAAGAAGGCTCAGGCGAAGGATAAGGAGGCGACCGATCTCGTCATCTGGATCGATATCAAACAGCTCCTTGGAGATATGCTCCGGGAGTGATGACTGTATCTGAGGAATTCGGGGGTTTCCCTTCCCGTTTGGGGACTGGCCTCTCCCCGTACCTTTCTGACGATTGTCCCTGCCTGATCTCAATCGCTATCCGGTATCATTCATTATTCATGAACGACAATATCAATAGTATGCTTCCCCCCTCAGGATCACCTCTCTGGTTTCAGATGAGAGGTGATCCCACATCCATCGTCAACCGCGGGGGTTGTGGATCTCTCCGATCAGGTGGGGGTGCCTGATGTTGCGGCAGACTGATACCGGGCTCCGTCTTGGAACTGTTCTCCTCACCACCGCCCTCTCCCTCATCGTCGGCATCATCTCCCTCTCATCCGGGGTCTATATTATATTCCAGAATCTCTTCTATATCCCGATCATCCTCGCCTGTGTCTTCTTCTTCAGGCGTGGCCTCATCTTCTCCATCATCCTCTCATGTACGTATCTTGGGATGCTCCTTCTCTATGCGGGTATGGATTACCTCAATGAGGGGTTGATCCGGGTCCTCCTCTTCATCGCCATTGGCATTGTCATCACCCTTCTTGCAGAGAAGTCCCGGGGGATTGAGGAATGTCTTGAGGGAATGAATGAGGAGCTCTCCCAGACAAATACCGCTCTTCTGGAGATGAATGAGAAATTATCAGGGGCAGAGGAGGAGATGCGATCACAGCTTGAGGAGCTGGTCATCACCCAGCATGCACTGAAGGAAGAGATCGAGCGCAAGACCGACTTTGTGATGGTCGCCTCGCATGAACTCCGGACCCCGCTTCAGCCTGCGCTTGGGTATCTCAGCCTCCTCACCTCCGATCCAAAAGGCTTTGGCCTCTCGGAGGATGTCGTTGATCTTCTCACCCGCTGCCAGAAGAATATCGATCAGGAGAGGCGGATCATCGATCGTATCCTGGAGCTCTCCCTCCTCGACTCGGGGAAGGTGATTCCGTCGCATGAGAGTATCCCCCTTCACAATTTCATTGAGGATATCATCCGGGGATCCGATCACCGTGCCCGGGCGGAGGTTCGTAATGATGTCCCCCGCCATGCTCTTCTGCGGGGTGATCCCAGCCTTCTCTATCAGGTATTTGCAAGCATCATCGGAAACGCGGTCCAGTATAACGAACCACCCCGGCAGGTCTCCATCCGGTATGAGGCTGATCCAGCATCACATTATATCAGGGTCATCGATAACGGCATCGGGATCGATCCCGAGGCACAGAAGAAGATCTTTGAGCCGTTCCATATCGCAGATCTGAATGCCCTCTCACGGGAGTATAATCGCCTCGGTCTTGGTCTGCCGCTTGCACAGCGGTATATCCAGCTTCATGGAGGGGATATTACGCTCCAGAGCTCGCCGGGAGAGGGGAGCACCTTCATCATCCGGATTCCAGGTACGATATCCTCCTGATCCCCTTCCTGAACCAGACCAAAACAGGATATCCATTCGGATACCATATGATAAGGAGATACAACAATGGCATTCACATATTTTTTCAGGGATCTCCAGACACTGGAGGTGATCACCGATCATATCCTCCCCACACTGAAAGGCCGGAGGACAATTGATGTATGGAGTGCAGGATGCGCAATGGGCCAGGAGCCCTATACCATTGCGATTCTCTTAAAGGAGAATATGGGGTCGATGATATTTCGGAATGTCCGCATCCTGGCGACCGATATCGACCATTCAAACCTTTTTGATGCCATCATCTCAAAGGGGAGCTACCCGGAGCAGGAACTGAAACGGATGCCAAAAGAGTATTTCAGCAGGTACTTTTCACCTGATCCAGAGAAAGAAGGGAACTTCATCATCGCAGAGGAGATCAGAAAGCGGCTCACCTACCAGCGGCATGATCTCCTCACCCTCCAGCCGGTGAGAACCAATATCTCACTCATCTCCTGTAAAAATGTCCTCCTCCACTTCACCGAGGAAGAGCGGATCAGGGTCATCCGGATGTTTTATGACACCCTCTCTGACGGAGGGTTCTTCCTGACCGAACAGACGCAGAAGATGCCCTCCGAGTGTGGCGATCTCTTTGAACCGGTCGTCTCAAATGCCCAGGTCTTCAGGAAGATACCGGTCTGATAACAGGGCTGGAGAAAGAAAGGGATTCATCATCAGAAGGCAACTCCCGGGCGGGGTACAGGAATCATTGAGACAGGACCGCACGCTGCTATGAAGATCAATAACCTGACAGAACAGAGCCGCATATACACATCCAATGCCTATCTCATCACCGGAACGTGGTGTTCACTGGATACCAGAAATACCCTCATCGATACCGGGAGGGATCCTGCCATCATCGAGGCGATCCGGGCTGCCTCCACCGGTGTCGGGAAGCGGAAACTCGACCAGGTGATCATCACCCATTCCCACTATGATCATGCATCCCTCCTCCCGAGGATCAGGGAGCTCTTCTGCCCGGTCGTCTATGCCTTCTCCGGACATCTCGAAGGTGTTGATACCGTCGTCAGAGGTGGCGAAACGCTGAAGGCGGGTGATCGGACGTTCGAGGTGATCCACACCCCCGGCCACAGCCATGACTCGATATGCCTCTTCTGCGAGGAGGACGGGGTCCTGTTTGCAGGTGACACCCCGCTTGTCATCCGGTCCAGGGGCGGAACCTATGAGGAGGGTTTTATCCATGCCCTCGCAGTTATCTGCCAGCGGGATGTCAGGGCGATATACTTTGGGCATGGCTCCCCACTCCTTGAGAACTGCAACCAGGTGTTGCAGACATCACTTGGTAATGTCCGTGCAGGCCGTCGTGCTGACAGGGTGTGAGGGGGTGGATCTTCTGGGTTCTCTGGCAGATTGTATCCTTGCAGGACCCAATATGGCTTTTTTGTTGAAGAGGCATTATATGGCCTCATTGGAGGCTGTTGTGTTGAACAATAGGAAAAGGAATACGCTTTATATCTCATCAAATAATGTACTATCATGGACAGGTCGAATGCCTGTAATTGATCAACAATGAAGCAGATGAATCTGAATGATCGTATTTTACTTGGAGAGGGATATACTACTGAGTTCAAACAGGCAGGTACGTCTGGTCTCGGACGAGAAATATGTGCCTTTGCCAATGCATCCGGGGGTGTCATCCTCATTGGTGTGGGGGATGATGGGCGGATTATCGGTGTAAATAATCATAATGGCCTTAAATCTGAGGTTCAAAACATCGCCCGTTCTTCAGATCCACCAATTGCTGTTGAGATTGAAAGCATAGGTGAGGTACTCTGCATAACGATTCCAACCCAAAACAGCAAGCCCTATTCCTTTGCAGGTAAGTTCTACATTCGCGAAGGTGCTTCTTCAATGCAGATGTCTCGATCAGAGATTCGCGATTTTTTTTATCTTGAGGGATTGATTCATTTTGATGAAAGTCCCTGTAGGAAATTTTCCATGGAGAATGACCTCACAGATGATGTATGGACTGCGTTTCAGAAACGGGCTCGGATTCCAACTGATATGGCGCCCTTCGCAGCATTAGAGAACCTGCACTTGATTCACGAAGGGCAGATGACGCATGCTGGTGCATGGCTCATGGCCCGCGACATCAGAAAATTCACCCCGAGCGCTGATGTTGCCTGTGCATTGTTTATGGGTACAGATAAAGTACGTATTCTTGACCGGCGGAATTACAACAGCGATATCTACTCCATGATCAATGATGTGGTTGCATATATACTTTCAAAGATAAATATTGAATATATAATCCGGCATGTAAAAAGGGAAGAGAAACCCGAGCTGCCTGAAGAAGCCCTTCGTGAGGCGGTTGTTAATGCACTTGCACATCGCGATTACCGCACTACAGCCAATGTTCAGGTTTATATCTTTTCAGATCGGGTTGAGATCGTAAGTCCTGGAGGACTTCCTGCCGGGATGAGCAAGGAAAATCTTGGGACCAGAAGTGTTCCAAGAAATCCACTTCTTTTTGCAACACTCTACCGAATGAAAGTGGTTGAACATATTGGATCTGGCATTCGCCGCATTCAGCAGCTCTGCAGAGAATATGGTATAGGTGAACCGAAGATTGATACGTCTGAGCACTGGTTTTCAATTACCTTCCCACGATCTGGTATGGGATACAGAAGAGATGCTCAGTCGCAGCCAGAGTCGCAGCCAGAGTCGCAGCCAGAGTCGCAGCCAGAGTCACAGCCAGAGTCACAGCCAGATTCTCTGGCACTACGAATAGCCCGGCTTCTTCAAAGTGGGCCCCTGGCAAAATCAGAAATCTCCACCGGTCTTGGTCAGAAGGGAGTCTCTGGCCAACTGAACCATGTAATACGAATGTTGCTCCATGAAGAATTAATAGAATATACAATTCCTGAAAAACCTACGAGCAGACTACAGAAATATCGCCTTACCAATAAAGGGGAGATTTTATTAAAGTATGGCGATGGAGAGTCAACTACCCACGACTGAAGTCGTGGGCTTCCTGCCTGTTAGATCGTGAGCCTCACCTCGTTGCATTCTTCAAAGTGAACCCCCCCTGGCAAAATCAGAGATCTCCACTGGTCCTGGTCAGAAGGGAATCTCTGGCCAACTGAATCATGTAAAAGAGTGGGGGGCAGAGCCCGGATTAACTGTCTGTCAGATAAGGTGGCGGATCTCCTCCTCCGGCAGTCCGGTGATCTCTGCGATCTCACTGATGGGCATCCCAAACGCCTTCATCCTCTTCAGGAGTCTTCGCTGCCCCTCAGCTATTCCTTCCGCTTTCCCTTCCGCCTTCAGCTCAGCGGTCCATCGTTTTACCTTTTCTGCTAGCATAGTCTCCCCACAAAACGGATTTGGTAGTGGTTTATTGTTATCTGTCTTTAAGGTATTCTCAAAGAATAGCGAAAAATCCCGGCGCAGAGGATCGAGATCCGGATTCGTACTCATCCATGCGTTCAGCCGCTGGCCGAGCAGGAAGAGATCCGCAGTTTTGGATGACTGCTCCAGACCAAAGAGGCTGGCTGCAAGGTTTCTCGTCTCTGTGAGATGATGCAGTGTCAGCCGGAGCTCATCAACCACAAGATACGGGACTGACGGCCTGAACCGGAGAACCGGATCAGGCATCAGGATGGCTGCACCGATATCATCCGGTACATTCCATGGACTCTCGCCATTATAGAGGACGATCGGAAGTATCCCGGGCAATTGTTTTCGTACGGAGTGTTTCCCTGTCCGTATCAGATCCTGCCAGAGGAGCGCCATATAGGACATGATCCGGATCGGCATCGTCGGATCGGGTGTGGATTGAAACTCGATTAAGAGGTAGATGATCAGGGTCCGATCCCCATATCTCACGCTCCAGATGAGATCATCCTCGCGCTCCCTGAGATCATCGGTCACATAGCTGCCATTACACCGCTTCAGTGTCGTAACGTCACAGGCAGCAGCAAATCCGGGATCAAGAAACCCGGAGATGAGGTCTGCCATCATCTCTTTGTGGCTGAAGAGGCGTTTATACGGGTGATCTGAATCTGTGATTGTTTCCAACTCCCTTGATCGCTCCTGTATCCTCAATGCCTTGAGCAGATCTCCACTCCATCCTCCTGCAGGAGGAAGCCCCTCGTCAAGACGCTCCAGGACACTGATTATTGAGTATTCCGTCAGATGGCCTCATAAAGATCGGGAGCGGGGGGTGAAAGTGAAGAGGAATGGAGTGGAGGCGCCCTACCCCTTCCTCGAGAGTCTTTCAAACCAGAAGGATTCGATCGGAGGAGGGGTGGTCGCCAGGATATTCCGGGTGAGATGGTTCCAAGGGCCGGCTACATCTCCAGACAATACGGAAAGAATATTCTGCCTTGTTCATGTAATCGTCCACCAAATACGGCTTCTCGTGCACACATTGTTTTTGACTCCATCGAATAATCAGAGGTATGAGCAATCTATAACTCAGATCATCCGCCCAAACGCAAGGATCTCCCGGCCATCTCCCTGATAGAAGATGAGAATGTCGCCATCCAGCGAGTACCCGGCAGCCTGGGTGATCAGAAAGAGGAACCGCCGCTCCTCTTCCATCACGCTCTCATCCATGCAGTACATTTCGGTTGCTATTGGCTGGCTGATGACGATCTGCCCTTGTCCCGCCCGGTACTCGGCTGCATAGCTATTGCACCCGGCACTCCCCTGAAGGGTTCCATCCCCGGAGAATGAGATGGTTCCTCCCGCAGCTGCTCTGACGGTCTGACCATCATCTCCCAGATAGGAGATGAGCCTCCAGGATGTATCCGGGAGATCCCCGCCCCCGACGACACATCCTGTGGCAAGGAGTGTGGCAAGGAGCAGTACTCCGGTGATCAGGAAATTTCTTTTCATTTCTCCTCCTCTCCTGCCAGGAATCTGTCCAGCACGGATCTGCACCGACGCAGCTCCTCCTCATCCTCAACCTGCCGGGTGACATCGATCCCGGTACTGATGATATGGGTGACCTCTCCCCTCTCATCGGTGATGACGGTATTGGACCAGTCGATCTTCTTCCGGGCTCCATCCTTTGCAATCCATGCTGTTCTGATCCGTGCACTCTTCCTCGTCCTGGTGAGGGTGGTGATGTGGGATCTGATCCCCTCGATCATCTCGGGAGCAACAAAGATATCCCAGATCGTCCGTCCCATAACTTCAGCAGCGAGATAGCCGGTCATCTCTTCCGCCTTTCGATTAAAGCGGGTGATCCTTCCCTCCGGATCAAGGACGAAGATGACCGCATCAACCGTCTCGATCAGTGTCTCCGAGAGATCACGGGCATTCCTCAGTTCCGCCTCTCCTTCCATCCATTCGATGGTCCAGCCGGTACGCTCCGCAAAGAGGGTGAGGAGCCGCTCTTTACTCTCCAGATAGTCGGGGTCCTCGTCCCTGCCGCCAAATCCTGCCTCAAACACACCGACCACAACCCCATTGGCGACGATCGGGTGGGAGAAGGCGAAGGGGAGTCCTTCAGGAACGCCGCTTTCATATATCTCATCGTTATGGGTGATCCGGACGGCGGTCGTGCCCCGCTTTGACCAGCATCTCCCGATGACCCTGACGATCCCGGCGAGGATCTCCGGCAGGGTGTTGCGGGGGTCGATTGTATCGGAGAACTTATGGATGCATTCTATCTCCTGTACTCTCCGTTCAAGCTGGTCCTTCCGGGCCGTCAGCTCAAGCTCCATCGCTTTTCGATCAGAGATGTCGTTGCCGACCGAGAGGATTCCGGTCACATTCCCCTCATCATCCCTGATCGGGCTGTTGGACCACCGGACCCAGACGAGACGGCCGTCCCTGGTGATATTGGCATTCTCATTGCGCCGGTAGGCATCTGCACCGGTACATATCTCCCTGATAAGGAATTGGAGGTTCCTGCCATCCATCTCTTCCGGCGGGACGATCGTTCCGATGACACTCTCCCCGATGATTTCTTCCCGTGAATATCCAAAGAACTCCTCGGCAAAATCATTGAAGAAGGTGATCCTCCCCTCATTATCGAGCTTCAGGATGATGGCACCGGCCATCTCAACCAGCTGGCGGTACTGCTGCTCCCGTTCCCTCAGCTCATCGACCATCCTGACATGATCGGTGATATCCACCATGACGACGACATAGACTTCGCGGTGCGCATCATCCATCGATGGGATGATATGGATATGCAGATCCGTCCTCTCCCTGTCTGCCATCAGAACCGAATATTCTACTATCTCCTCACTCTCTACGGTGTGATCTTTAATCGTGGCAAGGAGATCGATGATCGCCGGATCCCTTGCAGGGATATAGCCGATATCCCTCCCTGTCACCTCATCCACAGGTACGCCGATGAATGCCGCACATGCTTCATTAATGAGAATGATCTGCCGGTCCGCATCAAGGATCATGATCCTCTCCCGCATCGTTGAAATGAGGGAGGTGAGTGGGAGGCGGTGTGCGAGGGAGTAGATCTTCGCCATCCCGACCGTCCTCATCTCGACTTGGCCGGAGGCATACAGGCTGTCGAGATACCTGCCGGTCGAATGTTTATTCCGGCCGAGCGCACGGGCGACCTCTGTGACGCTCATCCCTTTTGGGTGGTCCTTGAGGAGATCCCTGATCTCAGCAAACTCTCTCCGCGGTGACTCCATTCGTTCATCTGTTGATTGTTTAAATATATAATTGTTCCTCTAATTGGTGACATATGTATCATTTTGTGAAACTCATATAGGTGACATATGAAAAAAAGGCTTTTATATTATGAAAAACAACTGCTAGTCAACAAAGTACGGAGCTCATGAATGGCGAATGCATCTCTTAGAACGACCTCTATCCGGGTCCTCATCCTTGCCGCTCTCATCCTTGCCGGCATCACCGCACCCGCACTTGCAGGTGAGAAGTATATCTCCGGAACCCCGGAACTCAGAACCGCGATCACCGGAACGAACGAATTCTCTCCGGGTGAGGAGGCGGTTGTCCACCTCCGGATCGAGAACACCGGAATAACCGATGTCAAGATCATCAGAAGCGACATCATCACCCGGGACGACCGGCCTGATACCGCGAAGATGGCCCTCGTCGGTCTCAAAGCCGGCTCTGCCCCTCTCAGCATAAAGACCGATGACCAGATGATCGGTGATATTCCCGGCGGCAGCAGTGCAACAGCGGCCTTCACCATCCAGGTTGATGAGGATGCGGCAGCAGGCCGGTATGCTGTGCCGATCACCATTGAGTACACGTATCTCGGCCGTGCCGAACAGTATGGCGAGGATCTCATCCGGTACTTCTACACAACCCGTACCGTCGAGGATTATATCCATCTTGTTGTGAAGCCGGATCTCAGGATTCAGATAACCGGAATAGAGACCGAAGCACTCAATGTCGGAACAGAAGGCTTCGTTACTGTATCTGTCCGGAACATCGGTTCTGAGGAGGGCCGGTCTGCCACCCTCAGGATCCAGAGGAGTGGTGCAAGCCCGCTCATCCCGACCGATGCAAGCTCCTTCATCGGTGACTTCCCGGCAGGTGCGGAGGTGACTCGAACCTTCAAGGTTGCGGTCTCAAAGAATGCCGAACCCGGTGAGTACCCCCTTGATATCATCGTCGATTATAAGGACCAGAACGGCCAGCTGAAGACCTCGGACCCGAGGACGGCAGGTATTGCAACTGGAGGAAAGATTGAGTTCTCCGCAGTCTCCCCCCCATCTGTGGTGGCAGTCGGCCAGAAGACCATTATTGATGTCGAATACAGAAATATCGGAGAAGCAACCGCCTACCGTGCAACCGCCCGTATATCGGCGGTAGATCCCTTTACATCAAACGATGACACCGCATATCTTGGTGACCTCGCACCCGGGGAGTCTGCTGTCGCCCGGTTCATCCTGAATGTTGATGGCGGTGCTGTCGAGAAACTCTATGGCCTTGACTCCGAGGTCCGGTACCGGGATGCCCTTGACAATACCCAGATATCAAGGACGATGAAGGTCGAGGTGGAGGTCGTCCCACGGGAGGCAACAATTCCTCCGGTGTTGATCGGTGCTCTCCTGATCGCCATCATCGGGCTTGGATACTGGTACTACCGGAAACAGCAGTAAATTCGGTTCTGCGAGGAGTGAACCCCAGTTATGAAGATATTTGAAAAACTTTCGGAGTTCATATCCCGCTCTCCTTTTATAGTGGCAGCTGTCGTCATCCTCCTTCTCATAACAGGACTCTACGGAATGACACTGACCGAGATGGAGACCGGGTTTGAGACCTATATGGACCCGGACACCCCACGGTTCATCCTCCTTGAGAAATACATGAGCACGTTCGCATCGGACAGCATCATGATCCTCGTTGAGACCGAGGATGTCACCCACCCGATCATCCTTGAGTATATGGGACGGCTTCAGGATGATATCGCAGGGGAGCAGTATGTCACCGGCGTCTTCGGAATAACTGATCAGTTCCGTGCGGCAAACGGAGGGGAGCTCCCCACATCGATTGCTGAAGTTGAAGCTGCAAAAGAAGGAATGCCGGGAGAGATCCTGGACCGGCTCGTCCCCACCTCATCCATGACCATCATCCAGGTGACCCTTCAGCCGGGAGTAAGCATGGAGACCCAGTTTGGGATCGTCGATGCCATCGAGTCGCGGATCAGCGTCTCAGATCCCCCGCCGGGAGTCTCCGTTGTCCAGACCGGCAACCCTGCATTCTCAAAACAGATGATGGATGAGATGGGCGTCTCCATGGGGAGCCTCATCATGATCGCGATGCTCCTGATGATCGTCGCCGTCGGCATCCTCTTCAGTGCGGTCAGGTACCGCCTCCTCTCAGTTGCGATCGTTGCAACCGGGCTTATCATGACCTTCGGATTCATGGGGATTGCCGGAATAAAAATCAATATGGTGACGATTGCGGCATTCCCTGTCCTCATCGGGCTTGGAATCGACTATGCGATCCAGTTCCACTCCCGTCTTGATGAGGAAGTCCGGGGGAAGCCCCTCCAGGAGGCGATAAAGGAGACGATGACCCGGTCCGGCCCCTCAATCCTCTATGCAATGCTCGCCACCTCAATGGGCTTCCTTGCGATGTGGACCTCCCCGCTCCCGATGATCAGGAGCTTCGGTGAGGTCTGTGTCATCGGGGTCGTCTGCTGCTACATCGCTGCCCTGATCATCGTTCCGACCTTCGCCACCCTGATGAAGTATGAACCAAAACCTGCTCCACTGAAGAAGGGTCTCTCAGTGGGTGACCGGTATAACCAGGGGCTTGGCGCGATGGTCGGTGGAATCTCCCGCTTCCCGGTACTCATCCTCGCTTTCTGTCTCCTCCTTGCAGTCGGCGGGTATTCAGTTGATGATCAGATCATCGTCAATACCGATGAGAATACATTTGTGCCTCCGGATATGCCTGCAAAAGTCCAGATCGACAAGGTCACCCGTGCAATGGGCCCATCAGACACCATCCCGATCTTTGTCCGTGGAGACCGGGTCTCAGCCCTCGACTCGATCATGTGGATGCACAGTTTCCAGCAGTACCAGGAGGAGAATAATGATAAGGTCACCAGTACCCAAAGCATCGCTGATCTCGTCCTCCAGTATAACGGGGGTACGTTCCCGGAGACTGATGCCGAACTGGCAGAGGTGCTTGAGACCATCCCCGCAGCAAGCCGTGAACGCTATCTGAGCGGCCACTCGATGGCGCTGATCGAGATCTCGACCATTGATATGGAGGTCGAAGTCGGGATGTCCTTCATCAACCAGATGCACACCGAACTGGAATGGCACCAGCCGCCGCCGGGAATCACCACCACTCTCACCGGGGGATGGGAGTTCTTTACCACCCTCATCGAGGAGATCAGGAGTACAAAGACCAGTATGACGGTCCTTGGGTTCGTCATGATCTTCGGGTTCCTCTTCATCGTCTATCGGAAGGCAAGGAAGGCGATCATCCCGATCATCCCGATCTTTCTGATCGTCGGCTGGAACAGCCTGATCATGTATAGTACCGGCATCGACTACACCGTCATGACAGCAACACTCGGATCGATGACGATAGGCATCGCCTCGGAATATACCATCCTGATAACCGAGAGGTACTATGAGGAGCGGGAGAAGGGGCTTCCAAAGCTTGATGCCATCCGCCAGAGTGTCCAGAAGATCGGCACTGCGATCACCATCTCCGGACTGACCACCGTCTTCGGCTTCTCTGCCCTGATCACCTCAAGCTTTGGGATCATCAGCAACTTCGGTGTCCTCACCGTCATCGCGGTCGGATTTGCCCTGATGGGAGCGATCATCGTCATGCCCGCCATCCTCTCGCTCATCGGCAACGGGCGGGACGATCAGCCTGCCGGACGCACCCAGGCAGAGTGATCGACCATCTTTTCTTTTTTGCAGGTGTATATACTATAATGCAGCACCCGCAATCCGGCGACACCGTCTTTGTTCATTTTACCGCACGCCTCGATGACGGCACCATCATCGAAGCGTCAGAGGATGACAGTCCGGTTGAGGCTGTTCTTGGTGCAGGGACGATCAACCCTGCCTTTGACGAGGCGTTGAGGGAGATGGTCGTCGGGGAGAGCCGGGTGATCACCCTCCCCCCGGAGAAGGCGTATGGAAAATATAATAAACGCCTCGTCTTTCGGCTAAAGCGGAAGCGGCTCGAGTTCAAGGGCGATCCAAAGCCCGGTGATCTCGTCCGGGTCGGGCTCCCTGATGGGAAGAAGGCAGTCGTGACGGTCGAGGCGATTGATCCGAAGTACCTCACCGTCGATGCCAACCACCCCCATGCCGGTGAGACGATTCACTATACCCTTACCCTCCGGTCCGTCATCCCGGCTGAGCATGAGGAGATCAGATGAGCGGGAAAGCCCTGGAGATGAGGAATCAGATCCATCGGCTGGACTGTATCGCCGGGATGGAGATGATGGATGCAGGATCGGTTGATCTCATCGTCACCTCGCCGCCATACAATATCGGGATCTCGTACTCTGCCTATGACGACACAATCACCCGCTCCGAGTACCTGGAATGGATGGGCGGGATCGCCGGTGCGGCATCACGGGTTCTTTCAGAGCAGGGCTCGTTCTTCCTCAATATCGGGGGGACACCGAAGGATCCCTGGATCCCGATCGATGTTGCAATGGAATTCCGGAAGAGAGGATATATTCTCCAGAATATGATCCACTGGATCAAATCAATTGCGATCCCCCGATCAGATATCGGATCCTACAACCAGAATATCAACGGCGATATCTCTGTCGGCCATTTCAAACCGATCAACAGTAAGCGATACCATAACGACTGTCATGAGTTCATCTTTCATTTCACAAAGACCGGCTCTGTACCGATCGACAAGCTTGCTATCGGGGTCCCGTACCAGGATAAGAGCAATATCGGCAGGTGGAAACAGGCAACAGCAGATCGACGGGATCGCGGGAACACATGGTTCATCCCATACGAGACGATCCAAGAGAAACGCCCCCATCCCGCCGTCTTCCCGATCGGCCTGCCTGACCTCTGCATCAGGGATCACGGCGTTGACCGGTGCAGGCTTGTGCTCGACCCGTTCATGGGGATCGGATCGACTGCGATTGCCTGTATCCGGCTTGGGATCGACTACATCGGCTTTGAGATCGATGCCTCGTACCGGGAGATTGCCCTTGACCATATCCACAGGGAGCTGGGCAGACGCGGAGATCCCAGCCATGCTCAGGATACTTTATTGAAGAGGGTGCTCTAACTGATATCATCCGGAGGCTACTGATATACCTCTCTCATACTTCTCCTCCCTCAATGAGATGAGCGATCCGATGCTGGTCTTTGACCCGATAGGCGTGGTCATGATGGCAAATAAGGCATGCGGCGATCTGGCCGGGCGACCTGCTCTGGCGTTCATCGGGATGAGCTGCCATCAGGTCCTCGCAGAGCTGACCGGGAGCCGGGATCATAGCTTCTGCGCCCGTGAAGGACCTCCCCTGCCAGGGGATCTTGTTATTCCTCACTACCACAAGGATGGTATCTCCATCCTCTCTGGCACGGTTCGTGCCGTCCAAAATCCCGGCTATCCCGGCTGGTCCATCCTCACCATGAAAACAGCCGGAATCCCTGAGATTGAGGGTGCTCCGGAGGAGGCCTACAGGAAGCTTCTCCATGCCATCCATCTCATCATGGTGCTTGACCAGAACGGCAGGATCGTCTTTGTCAACCAGTTTGCGGCATCATTCTTCGGATATACGCAGGATGAGCTGCAGGGATCGGATCCCGGATCCCTTCTCATTCCGGATGAGGAGTCAGTGGCAACCTTCGACTCCCTCATCCGGGATGCCCGGGAGAAGAAGGCGGAGATCGTCTGGCGTGAATTTGCCTGTAGACGAAGAGACGGTGATACAGCATGGACATCATGGATCGCGACACCGGTCGGGTCAGCCGGGGAGATCCTCTGTGTCGGCTACAACAGGACCGGTGGCAGGCGTGCCGAGGAGGCAGTCGCCCGGTCTGAGGAGCGGTTCCGGATCGCTGCCGAATCAGCCGGTGACTTCATCTATGAGATCGATCTGAAGACCGGGGTGGTCCAGTGGTTCGGACCGATCGATGAACATCTCGGCTATGAGCCTGGTGAAATACCACGAAGTATAGACGGGTGGCGCTCACTTGTGTACCCGGACGATCTGGCATCGATATATGCAGCCTTTCAGAGGCACCGCATCTCCCGGGAGCCGTTCACAATACGATACCGTGTCGTTGATAAGGGGGGGAATCTCCGATGGTGGGAGGATCGTGGCCGTATCCTCTTCAATCTGGATGGCAGACCGGATCGGTTCATCGGGGTCAATATCGATATCACCCGGAAGAAAGAGGCTGATGAGGCGGTCAGGCGCCATCTCCGGTATCTCTCATTCACAAACAGGATTCTTGCACTGACCTCCGGTGTCGATCCCCCGGAGACGGTCATTCCTGAGGTGATTGAGGTACTGACAGGGGAGATCCCCTCCTCCACAGGGGATCTCCTCCTCCATCCCCCCGGTACCTCAGATCCGGCTGTCCGGGATCCCGCCTGCTCCGGGAATGAAACGGATCCCCTGACGATCATCAGCCGGTTCGATGCAGGAGAGGGGAGGAGCGGCCTCCTCCTCCTCAGAAGGATATCGGATGAGCCGTTCTCTCCGGATGAGCGGGAGATGGCTGCCGTCGCCTCGCACCTGGTCGGTACCTATCTCGAACGGAGCTATCTTCGTGAGGAGCTTGCCCTCGCCTACGAGGATCTCTCCCTCTTTGTCGATATCATGTCCCATGATATCAATAACTCAAATGCAATTGCAATGGGGTACACCGAGATGCTCAGGGATGGTGACCTGGGATCGGCGGAGGGGTATCTCACCCGGATCATCGACTGCCTGGTGAAGAATGCGGAGATCATCCGGGATGTCAGTACACTCAGGAACCTGAGATCCCGACGGGATCGCCTCACCAGAACCCCCCTTGATCCCATCATCATGCGGGAGATTCGCCATCGGGACGGGGTTGGTATCGAATATCATGGGACGGATCTCTCCGTCCTCGCCGATGATCTCATTGCTGAGATCTTCACCAACCTCATCGGCAATGCCATCAGGCATGGAGGTCCCGGAACAGAGATCTTCATCACCGTTATGGAGAATGGTGATGACGCTATCATATCTGTTGCCGATACCGGATCCGGCATTCCTGATGAACTCAAGACAAAGGTGATGGATCGGCACAGGAAGGGTGCAACGAGCAGATCCGGATCAGGGCTCGGCCTCTTCATCGTCAATAAGCTTGTGGAGCGATATGGCGGGACGATCGGGGTTACTGATCGGATACCCGGTCATCCGGAAGAAGGTGCACGGTTCATCATCACGCTCAGGCGTGCCTGAGCATCAGCCTGATCGGATACGGGAGATGAGCTGGTGGAGGTCCTGATCCCGGACCGGCTTGATGATACATGCTGTCGGCCCGGTGGCCCTGGCCTGTTGCAGCATCCCTTTATCAGAGTATGCCGTCAGAAAGGCGATTGGTCTGGGTGAGGTCCTCTGTATCTCTTCTGCAACCATGATCCCGTCACCCTCACCCTTCAGTCTGATATCCATAAGGACACAGTCCGGCAGGGTCTCGAGGATTCCTCTGATCGCCGTCTCTGCGGTGTCTGCTGAGCCAACAACGGTATGGCCGAGGGTTTCAACCCTCCGTTCGAGATCAAAGGCGATGATAGCGTTATCCTCAACGATGAAGAACCGGAGCCTCGACTCATTCCCGGTCACGGAAACCTGACCTCCCATCCATCCGGCACGATCCCGAACTCTCCCTGGAGTTCCCTTTTGACGAGCCTTCTGACGATATTGATCGAGAGCCCCTCCGGCTCGTGCGTGCCTGCACCTGGGATGATGCTGAGGATATGCCCCTCATCGGATCGGGAGATGGCGATCCTGATATCCGGCTCCTCTCCGGATTCAAGACCGATGGTGACCAGTTCATTTGTAATCAGGCCAAGCGCGATGGCACGGTCAGTACTGAGGTGTATCCCCTCATCCATGACCAAGAGGGTGATCGCCCTGTCAGGGAGCTCAAATGATCGCCGGAGTTCTGAGATGAGGAGGGTGAGGTACTCCCCGATATCCACCTCCGCGACCATTGAGCGGGCATAGAGATGTTCATGGACGATGGAGAGAGAGATGATCCGGTTCTGTGTCTCTCTCAGGGCGGCATTGACGGTGTCATCCGGGCTCTCCATCATCTGGAGGCTGATGAGGCTTGCGATCAGCTGAAGGTTATTCTTGATCCGAAGATGCAGCTCACTGAGGAGTGCCTCCTTCTCGGCGAGTGCGGACCTGATCGTCTCCTCTGCCGCTCTCCTCTCCGTCGTCTCCTCGATGATGACTGCATATCCTGCCTTGCCCCCCTCAAAGGCAGCCGGGAGGATCTTGATGGTGAATATCCTCTCCTCCCCATTGATCATCACCATATGGTCGGTAATCTTCTGTTCCTTCTCCCCAAACTTCGGAATCGAGGAGAGGAAGGGATCAGTTGAGAGGATTGGGAGGGTTGATCCCCTGATCTTCTCACCGAGGACGTCTCCTTTGCCTGCCCCGGTTAAGGAGAGATACTGATCATTGGCATTGACGATCCGGAGCTGGTCATCAAGGAGGACAATTCCATCAGATGAAAACTCGATCATCGCAGAGACCGGAACCCGTTCGGAGAGGAAATAGACCTTCGCAGGACCGACCGCCTTCATCTCGATCTTCCCGGCAATGGTGAGCATATTGACATATTTTGAGACTGAGTTTCTGTTCAGCCCGATCTCACGGGATATATCACTGATACTCATCCCACGTGGCTCATTTCTGAAGAGCTCAAGGATTGTCGTCAGGTATTCTTCATGATCATCGTGCATCGCAATCGTCAAGGATATCTTTGGTGCCCTGTTACAATAAGATTGCTCATCACCATGTCGATGCATATAAGAACCGATACTGACAGAGATCGATATACCTGATGCAGAAACCTGGCAAGGATAATCAAAGCCTTCTTCTTCCCCTGAATGGAAGGCAGAAGACTCCCGATCTCTGGATTGCAATCATCGGCATCACCTCGGCCCTGTCCATCCTCGCAACCATCATGCTCCTGCAGGCCGGGAAGACGAATGTCTATCCACATCTCTTCTATATCCCGATCATCCTTGCAGCATACCGGTACAGGCAGGACGGAGTCAGTTTCGGGACCCTCCTTGCCGGAACGTACCTCCTCCTGCATGGGATCATCCTCCCTGAACCATCCGCCCTCATCGATGCCCTCTTCAGATCCATTGTGATGGCCGGGGTCGGCGGAATCGTCGGTCTCCTTTCAGATCACCTGTACGAGAGCAGGTTGCAGTATAAAAAATTCGCCGATAATGCAGAGGATCTCATCTACAGGTTTGACCTTCTTCCGGAAGAACGGTTTGCATATGTCAATCCTGCTGCAACCTGGATCACCGGGTACACCCCCGAAGAACATTACGAAAATCCAAAGCTTGGTCTTCAGATAGTCCACCCTGATGATCGCCACACCCTCATGAATGTAAAAAGGGATGGAGGATTGAACAAACCGATCATCCTCCGCTGGATCAGAAAGGATGGCTCCGTCATCTGGGTTGAACAGAAGAACACTCCGATCTATAACAAAGAAGGAATTCTCATCGCCATCGAGGGGATAGGCCGCGATATCACCGCCCGGAAGATGGCAGACGAGACCCGGCGTCTCCTTGCTTCGATCGTTGAATACTCAGATGACGCAATCATCAGTCTCAGCACCGATGCAAAGGTCCTCAGCTGGAATGCAGGGGCTGAGAAGATCTTTGGGTGGAGTGCGGAGGAGATGATCGGCACCGACTATCAGCGGATCATCCCACTTGAAGACCGTGCCATCTTCAGATCATACTTCTTTGAGGTGGTTGCGAGAAAAAAGCCGCAGCGGAGGGAGATAAACCGGCTTCATCGTTCGGGGCAGAAGATCCAGCTTGCCCTCTCCATCGCCCCGGTCCTCGATGAAGATGGATCCATCATCGCGATATCCGGGATTATGCGGGATATCACCGATCAGATCAGGATGGAGGAGGACCTCCGCCATTCTGAGGAGCTCTACCGGACCCTCTTCTATGGCGTCAGCACTCCGACAGCCCTCCTTGAGGCAGACGGAACAATAACCCTTGTGAATGATGGCTTCTTCCGGCTCACTCTGATTCTGCCTGATATGTTGAAAGGCCGCCTCTTCCCCCTCCTCTTCCCGGAATCATACCGTGAGGAGATTGCGGCGATACTCTCCTCATGCAGTGCCAGGGATGATCGTGCGAACCCGCAGATCAGGGCATCGATCATCCGGGAGAATGGAGGAGAGCGGATCCTCATTGGAAGATTTGCCCCGCTCCCAAAGAGCAGGCAGGTGATCGTCACTTTGATCGATATCACCGAGGAGCAGAAGATGATCCAGCGCCTTTCCGAAGGCCTTGAGGAGAAGGAGACACTTCTCAAGGAGGTTCATCACCGTGTCAAGAATAATATGCAGATCGTCACCTCACTCCTGCACCTTCAGGCTCTTGCCCTTGGGGATGACCAGCATGCCGGGATCTTCCGGGAGAGCGAGAACCGGATCACCTCCATGGCACTCGTCCATGAGACGCTCTACCGTTCGGAGGCGCTCTCCCGGATAGATCTCCGGGATTATATCGGACGCCTTGCTGAGGAGGTGATGCAGTCCTATGGCTCACCTGAAGGGATCACCCTCACCTGCCGGATAGAGGAGATCTCCCTTGATATCGATATCGCCGTCCCCTGCGGCCTGATCATCAACGAGCTCCTCTCAAATGCCTTAAAACATGCCTTTGCCGGCCGCTCCGGGGGAGCGATCATCCTCTCGCTTTGGAAGGAAGATGACGGCCTCCTCTCCCTGATCCTTGAGGACGACGGCATCGGCCTCCCTCCGGATTTCCAGTCTGGCAATAAAGGGGGGCTCGGGATCGAACTTGTCAGGCGGCTCTCCCGGCAGATCGGGGGGGTCTTCTCGTGGTCAGGGCGCGATGGGGGCGGGACATGCTGGAAGGTCAGGTTTCCTCAAGAGGAAGAGATGCCCTGATCCAGGCGATCAGATCCGGGACGTGATAGATATCACTGGCGGCCATCCGGCGACGTATATCATCCGGAAGGAGGGTGTCAAATGCCCATGTTCCGGGAGGGGGGAGCGAGAGCAGGGCCGCTGCCCCATCAGGGGTGAGGGCGGTGATCTGGTGAAGTGCCCGGACGGCCGCCTTCTTCCCGTCCTCTTCCGGCGGTATGGTGATGGCAACGGCATACGGCCCGGTCTCGATCTGCCGGCCTGAAGGCAGGTGATGCCGAAGAAGATGGGCGAGTGTTGCGTTCTGCTGCTCGCCCAGAAACGTCCATATCGAGAGAAGGCTTCCCTCCGGCAGGGGCTCTCCGCTGATCATCATCCGGCCGGGCCCGATACCATCCGGCCATGAGAAGATGGCATCATGGATCGCCTCCCTGACGGCATCATCGAGCGGGAGATCCGATCTCCTCCGCTGTGCTATCCTCGCAACCGATTGGGCAAGGAGGGGTGAGATGCCCCGGGTGCCTCCCCCCATCCAGAAAGGCCGGGGACCTCTTCTTTCTGACGGGATGACGAGAAGCCCCCGCCGCTCATCATCAGAGGAGATGATCCGCCAGCTTCGCCCTGCAAGGGTGAACCCTTCAGAGAGTGCAATCCCGACGAAGGCCGGATCGAGGGTCCCGATCACCTCGCCATCCGGGGTGACTGCCCGGTATCCCCCTCTCGCTGATATCACCGAACAGAGGGCGATCCAGTGAGATCGGGAGAGCCGGGCCTCAGCAGCAGGTCCGATAGCGATAAGATCGCCGTCCTTCTGAAGGTAGTCTGTGGCAAGGAGATGGCTGATGATCACACCGGCATCAGAATGGCTGATACCTGCAAATGCAGGGAACGAGAGGAGCCTTCTCCTGATGGCTGCCTCCCCCATCCCCTTCCCTCCCTTCAGCAGGAGGAGAAGCTGCTGGACAAAGACATGGCAGGGGAACTGCGGCTCGATCAATGGCTCCGCCTCATGATGGCGTGCCGCCTCGATGGCAGCAACCGCAATGAGCGCCTCCTCCCCGCTGGAGAGGATACATGCCATCTCTGCCGGCCTCCCCCTCCGCCCGGCCCTGCCGAGCCGCTGGAGGAAGGATGCAACCGAGTCAGGAGGGCCGTACTGCACAACGACATCCAGCCCTCCGATATCGATCCCAAGCTCAAGTGTTCCGGTACAGATGATACAGGCACTCCCCTCTCCGGCCATTCGGGCCTCTGCCGCATGCCGCAGATCCGGTGAGATCGCAGAATGGTGGACATCCACCGGCCCGGCAAGGGTTGCAAGACCCGCATGCAGCCTCTCGGCAGCGGAACGGCTCTGAACGAAGACGAGTGCCTTCTTCCCCCTGATCGCCCTTGCAACAGCCAGAAAACGTCTCTCCTCCTCTTCCTCAATGGAGAACGAGAACCTCTTCTTCGCAGGGGGGGAGGGGACCCGGACCAGCTGACGCGGCCGCGTGGGTTCAGAGAGCCATTCAAGGAGGTGATCCGGGTTCCCGATGGTTGCAGAGAGGCCGATCCTCCGGATCCTCTCCCCGGTCCGGAGTTCGAGCCGGTCGAGGAGGCAGCGGAGGTGCACCCCGCGATCAGTCCCGATGAAGGCATGGATCTCATCGATGATCACCGTCCTGAGGCCTGCCAGATCAGAAGAACGGATGGGATCGGCGAGGAGGACCTCCAGCGACTCGGGGGTGGTGAGGAGGATTCCGGGTGCCTCCCCCTCCTGCCAGAGCCGTTCAGTCCGGCTGATGTCCCCATGCCAGGCAGCCGTCTCAACCCCCATCGGCCGGGTGATCCTGCTGATCCGTTCGAGCTGATCGTTGATGAGTGCCTTGAGCGGGGAGATGTACAGGATGGAGACTCCCTCCCCCCCGCTCCTGAGGAGATCGTCAAGTGCAGGGAAGAAGCCGGATTCGGTCTTCCCCCCTGCGGTCGGTGCAAGGATGACGAGATCCGATCCCGCAGAGAATGCCCTGATCGCCTCCTCCTGAACCGCACGGAATGCATCCCAGCGAAGGGTGGAGATGAGGGCTTCACGGAGGGTGGGATGAAGCCGGGAGAAGACGTCTGTCACAGAAGAGGGGTATGTATGCCGGGCATAGATACCTGACGGAGGAGATCAGATCTGGCCGGCATCAGGTGGGGGGAGCCCGAATGCCCTGATGATGACGGATCGGAGCGTCTCTTTTGGAACAGCACCTGTGACCCTGTCGATCATTGTGCCGTTTGCATAGAGGATGATCGTCGGAATCGCAGTGATGCCAAACTTCCGTGCGATTGCCGGGGATTCATCGGTATTGCATTTGGCAAATGCAACCAGCCCTGCCATCTCATGAGCCAGCGCCTCAACGACCGGTGCAACCCTCCGGCATGGTCCGCACCATTCAGCCCAGAAGTCAACGACTGCAAAGCGGTTCTCTGCAATGAAGCCGGAAAAGCTCTTCTCACTGATCGGGACCACGCCCTGAAATGATCTCTTCTTCTCGATCTCTGCGAGCCGGTCACGGGCGCGCTTCTCCCGGAGATATTCGAGTTCATCATCCATAATATCTAATGTTCAATCAATGATTATAAGTTTTTTTATCCTTTTTTCAATTCAAAAATAGTCGTATAGCGAAAAAAACCCATATACTATGGTAAACCGGTGAGTCTGGCCACCACCAGCACGGACCATCCTGACAATGGGAAATCTTTATAAGTAAACGGCGACAATATACTTACTCCGAAGCGAGGTAGGGTAGTCAGGAGATCCCGACGGGCTCATAACCCGTAGATCGATGGTTCAAATCCATCCCTCGCTATCGATTTTCTGAATTTTCATGGAGCAGCCTGCTCCGGGTATGATCCGCTACAACAGTCATGATGCCTCCTGGGGCACGTAGAATGAGAAAATGATGGGTATTCCTATCCATCTCACTGATAAAAAAGGGTCAGACGTCCAGTTTCGTCTGATATGTTCCATCCACGAAGTCGATCGAACGGCAGCTTGATCGCTCGCCCTCTATCTCAAGGGGGTAGCAGCCGGTGAGGCAGCCGCAGCAGAGATCCTCGGGTGCATGGCCTGTGGCCCTGATCAGTGATTCAAGGGATATGTGGTGGAGTGAGTCTGCTGAGATGCAGGAGCGAACCTCCTCCGGTGGCCGGTTATGGGCGATCAGCTCCTTTCTGGTCGGGAGATCGACGCCAAGATAGCATGGGGCGATGATCGGGGGGGATCCGACACGGAAATGCACCTCGCGGGCACCAAACTCCCGGACGAGATCGATGATCCTCCGTGACGTTGTTCCACGGACGATCGAGTCATCGACGAGGACGACGGACTTCCCGGCGATATGTCCCCTGACGGGGTTGAGCTTCATGCGCACGGCACTCTCCCTCAGTCGCTGGGTCGGCATGATGAAGGTCCTCCCGATGTACCTGTTCTTGATCAGTCCTTCCTTGAAGGGGATGCCTGATGCCTCCGAGTATCCTGTTGCAAATGCCGTGCCGGAGTCGGGGACCGGCGAGATGATCTCGGCCTGGACCGGGGCCTCACGATGAAGCATCTCACCGATCTTCTTTCTGACATCATAGACGAGGACGCCATCGATGACCGAGTCCGAACGCGCGAAATAGACATACTCAAAGAGGCAGTGGCCGTTATGGTTCGACCGGGTTATCTGCCGGCACGAAATCCCCTCAGAATCGATCCTGACCAGCTCTCCCGGTTTCAGATCGCGCAGAAACTCTGCACCGAGCGCATCCATCGCAACACTCTCGGATGCGACGATGTACCCGTTCTCTGTCCTTCCGATGCAGAGGGGCTTGATACCAAGCGGATCCCGGAATGCATAGATGGTCCCGTCAAGCATCGCGATGACGGAGTAGGATCCCTTCAGCTTCTGCATGCAGAGGTTGATCGCCTCCTCCATCGATCCCGATCGGGTCAGTTCCCGTGCGATGATCGCAGCGATAACCTCGGTATCGGTGGTTGTTGCAAAGATATGCCCTTCATCTTCGTACTCAGATGAGAGGAGACTGCTGTTGACGAGGTTTCCGTTATGAACAATAGAAAAGAGATGCCCCTTGAACGAGAAGTTCAATGGCTGGTTATTCTCCGGCCTGTTCTCTCCGGTTGTCGGATACCGGACATGCCCGATTCCAACAGATCCGGTTAATCTGCTGAGGATATCACGGTTGAATACCTCAGCAATGAGGCCCTGTGCCTTATGATTATGGAGTTTGCCGGCATCAAATGTTGAGATGCCCGCACTCTCCTGCCCACGATGCTGGAGGGCAAAGAGGGCATAGTACAGGGGGAATGAAACACCCTCTGCGTCTGCAATGCCGACGATGCCGCACATGATCCAGCTCTAATGTGTTGGCCTCAAAGATTTCTTGCTGGTCCAGTTGTTGGAGCGCATCCGGGCACTCCGTCCGAATCCACATGCGGAACAAACTTTATGGCGTGCGTGGTAGGAATTCCGACCACAGCGCCTGCATACAATGTGGGAATGCTTGTTGCGCAGACCCATTGATGGCGTACCTTTCGACATGAAAAATCACCTACTTTATTCGATCGATGGGGATATATAGATCACATTGTCCCCACGTACAATCAGTGTGCCGAGCTTCACAACTCCGCCATCTGTCTCCTCTTCCGCACCGTCAAGGACCAGGTTCATGTGAACATCATAGCCCTGAAGTATCCCGCGAATCTCACGGCCGCCTTTCAGCGAGATGAACACCGGTTGACGGTTTAAGACCTGTTCCAGAATATCAAGCGGTCGTCTTGTCATGAAAAATCCCTTCGCATCTCCCTGGAGAGTTACAATAATTGCGCGTGCGACGGACTTAAAGGTAGCGTACCATCTGGGATCCATTAAGTATCCCGGTGCCATAGTGTATGAGAACCATGGCAGAGATCTCTATTCGCAAACGGCATGCAATCAAGAAGAGTCAGGTCGCGGAGATCAAAAAGATGCTCACCGCCTCGATCGGTGCTGAGGCGGCTCTCTTTGAAAGCAGCCTCATCGAGCGTGCCGAGACGGATGCAGCTGTCTCACTCTATCTCATCGATAAGAAGCCCCTTCTGATCTCACGCGACTCATGGGCGTTTCCAACCCTGCGTGGTGCCGTTCTCCGGCCTTTTCAAGCCCGAAGAATCGCCGTAGATTCCGGTGCGGTCTCATTCATGGTCAACGGGGCCGATGTGATGCGCCCGGGGATCGTCTCGGTGAGCAGGGATGTTGTTGCCGGGGGTCCCGCCCTCGTCGTCGATGAACGGCATGGAAAGCCTCTGGCCGTCGTCATCGCCCTCTATGATGCGGCAGATATCCTCGCGATGGAGAAGGGAAAGGTTGCAAAGAATATTCATCATATCGGCGATGAGATCTGGAACCTTGAGATATAAGGATACAATTAATAACTACCAATAGAAAGGATTCTACATGGGATTTCTTGATTCCATCATTGGCGGAAAGGGAGCCACCCCCAAGGAAGATGATTATATGGATCTTGACCTTGCGGCCTACGAAGAGGCTGCGGGTGAAGAGCCTGCTCTGATGTATGTGAAGATAGCAACGATCAATGACCTCAAGGATACCCCCCGGGTCAAAGACGAGGTCTACAATAACAACATCGTGATCATCGATATCCAGAAGCTCAAACTCGATAAGATCACATTTGAGCGGGTGATGAAGGATCTGAAGGATGTGGCCAAGGACGTTAATGGTGATATAATCGGCATCGGCGACCAGCGGTACGTTGTTATAACTCCGACATCGGTGAAGATCTCACGGGAGAAGGTTGGCGGAGGCAACTAGGTGAAGCAGGCCCTCTCCGGACCCTGCCCCCTCTGTGGAACCGAGATTGACTATGTCTATCAGACCGAGAATATCCCGTTCTTCTCTGATATTCTTCTCATCTGCGGCCTCTGTGAGGACTGCGGATTCCGGCTGACAGATACGATGATCCTCACCGAGAGGGAACCGGTTCGGTTTGAGCTTCCGATAGAAGAGGCAGATGACCTCTCTGCCCGGGTCATCCGTTCGACATCGGGGAGGATCGAGATCCCGGAGCTTGGTGTCTCAGTCGATCCCGGCCCTGCATGCCAGGGGTTCGTCTCGAATGTGGAGGGTGTTCTTGTGCGCGTTGAGGGTGCCATCAGGACCGTTCTCCTCTCTGCCGACGATGATGAGAGGCGTTCTGCCATCGAGGGGCTTGAGCGTCTCGCAGATGCGAAGGAGGGGAGGATCCCCTTCACCCTGATCATCGAGGACCCCTCCGGAAACAGTGCCATCATCTCTGAGAAGGCATGCAGAAGCCCGCTTCCTGTCTCTGAGGAGTGAACCGGGGTGGATGCCCTCCCCGCATTCCTCATCTGTATCATTGCTATCACCGTAGCAACCGCCTATTTTCGTCTTCCGCCGTTTCCGGTTCTCTTTTCAGCCGCACTCCTCTTCGGCGGCCTGAGCGGACTCGATCCCGACACGGTTATTCATTCGGCAAGTGCCGGAGCAGGCCGTGTCTTTGCTATTCTTGGTGTTGCCGTCTGGGGGGGATCGATCATCGCCGCATCCCTTGCATCGGGGGGTGGGATCGCCCGTCTCCTTGCTGATCTCCGCACCATATCCGGACGGCCCGGCCTCCAGGCAGGGCTTGCCGGGTGGCTCCTTGCCGTCCCGTTCATGTGTGCGATAACTCCGTTCCTCGTCCTCGCCCCCCTCTTTCAGAGGATAACAACCGATCCGGCGTTCTCTGCGCGTCTCCTCTCGATCATCGCCATCGGTTCCATCTTCTCGTTCGTCCTCATCGCCCCTGCACCCGTGATGGCGACCCTCATTCAGACGCTGACACCCGGCGCTGATCCCGGCATCAACCGGATCACCCTCCCCTTCTCGCTTCTTCTTCTTGCGGCAGTCATCCTCGTTCTTTGGAGGGGGATATCCGGAGATTCCCCTGATACCGGCACCCCGGGAAGGCGGATTCCTGCATGGGCTCCGATTGCCACCCCGGTCATCATCATTCTCGCAGGTCTCATCATACCGGGAACTGGTATCCTCGGGTCTCTCCCCATCGCCTTCATTGCGGGTGCAGGGGTCTCCCTCATGCTGATAGCACCGGATCTCCGGCGGGAGACGGTGAGCAAAGGGACGAAACATGCCGGGGTGATCATCTTCGATCTCTGCGGTGCAGGTGCCTTCGGCGGTGTGATCGCCGCGAGCAGTCTCCCCGGGGATGCCATCGCGCTCCTTGGGATGGCACTCCCTCTCGTCATCCTGCCATTTCTCCTCGCCGCCATCATCCAGACCGCACAGGGGTCACGGGTCGTCACCGCAGTCATCACCGCAGATCTCCTCTCGGTAACAACGCTTCCGGAGATGATCCCTGCGGTGCCGCTCCTCCTGATGATCGCCGCCGGGACGATGGTCATCAGTTTTGCAAGTGATCCCTTCTTCTGGCTCATCAACAGAACCACAAACGACTCTGTCAGGGGGACGTTCATCACCTTCACCCTCCCGCTTGCCGGAGCCGGTCTTGCCACCCTCCTCCTGGCACTCCTCCTCCTCTGATCGATGGGGGGGATTCATCATCGTTCGGAGCCGATCTGTACAAAGGATGATGGACGAGACGATACAACAGAAGTTCCGACGGTGGACCGATGAGCGGCCATTCTTTCTCCTCTCAGAGTTCCATGCTCAAACAGGGGGTTTAACCGGATTCGATGAGCTGAAGGAGATGATCATCCCCCTCCTCCCCGGCTGCGGATGTGAGGCGCTCAGATGCGGGGATGATTATGCCATCCAGTGGCTAAAATCCCCTGCCTGCCTGCCTCACTATCCGGAATCGGGGTTTGAGCGCCTCCCTGAGGATATTGAGGATCGTATTCTGGAGTATATCAGCAGAAAAACCGGGAAACCCTGGGATGATCCGGTCACCCTTGAACGGATACGTGAGGCGGTGAAGAGCCAGAAAGAGACCTACTGGCAGGAGGGTGATGATCGGGCGATCCGGTACGGAAGCGGCTACAGTGTCTTTGCCTACCTCGCCTACCATCTTCCGGTCTATTTCATCCAGATGCGCCATCTCCTCTCCGAACTCCTTGTGGATCGCCTCCTTCCCGGCAGGATGGCAGTCCTGGATGTCGGAGCGGGGCCGGGGACGGTCACCCTGGCGCTCACCGATCTCCTCTCCGGTATGCCAGAGTGCCGGGCAACAATCCATGCCATCGAACAGTCAGGGGAGTTCATCGAGGCATACAACGCCATCACCCGGAGTTATACAGAGAGATCCGGGTCAGTCACCGCACCAGCCCCGTATGCCGCCGATATCAGTGATCCTGCATCCCCCCTTCCGGACGGACCGTATGACCTCATCGTCTGCGCAAATGTCCTCAATGAGATCTCTGATGCGACTGCCCGTGAAGAGGCGGTGATGAGGCTTGCAGAACGGCTCCGGGAGGACGGCACCCTTCTCATCTGTGAACCTGCGGATCTGGCCAATGCAACTGCGCTCCGAAACCTCTCCCGCCGCCTTAAAGGCCGCGGTCTCTCCATCTACTCCCCCTGCAATGATATCCGGGGCGTCCCCTGCATGGTTGAGCGGTGCTGGACCTTCACCACCTTCCCTGAGATCCGGTCAAACCGGCTGATGGTGGCGGTGGCAAAGACGCCGGAGAAGTACCGGTACCTCAATACCGATATCAAGGTCTCCTATGCCATCCATCGGAAGGATGGAAAGAAGAAGAGTTCGTACCGGGTGGCGCCGGGTGTGAAGGCCGAGCGTCTCTCCCGCCTCCAGCTCCATGAAGGGAAGCGGATCAATCTCATCGCCTCGAAGATCTCGGGCAATATCGGGGATAAGGAGACCTTCCTCTACCGTATCTGTGATGGAACCGGGAAACGTGAGGTCTATGCAGCTCTCCCGATCTATCATCAGAGCGAGAGGAATCTTGCTCTCCGCTCTGCCGGGTATGGATCCGTTCTCAGGTTCGACCAGATTCTTGTCCGGTATCACAAAAAATACGATGCATTCCATCTTCTTCTGACGAAAGACTCAACCATAACCCTCATAGATGGTACTCTGAAGGAGGCGGATCAGATACAGGTCTCTGAAGAAAAACAGAAGAAGAAACAGGGATCAGTGAAGGGACGTCGTGATGGTAAGAAACCCGATGTAGGCAAGCGCAAGAAAAAGTGAGGTGAGGAGGGCCATCACTTGCAACCTCTCCTCAAGAGTTGAAACCTGCATCTATATCAGACTGGATTTAATTTCTGATTATTGTATCGATCCATTTTTGATGAGCCTTCACTTCACAACCCGTTCGACCATGGCATCATCCATATCAGGGAAGATCCGTTTCAGCGACTCCCGGACAGATGCAAGGTAGATCGCCTCGATATCATCTGCCGTCCTGATCGTATCATTGAGAATCTGCGGGGAATCGATCGGCGGGACCATCGGATCCTTCCGGTAATACCGGAATACCCGCTCCTCCCCTCCCAGGCCGAAGAGGAGCCGGTTTAAGGTTGCCCTCGAGACTGACCCCTCGATCTTCGGATGGATGGCAGATGCGATCTCATGGATTGAGCGGGGCCGCCTGTCCCGGAAGGTCTCAAGGATCTGCTCGAAAATCCGGTTACGAACCCCACGATCCCCGATGAACCTGAGGCGTGAGTTGAGGCAGGTGGCAAGGCAGTCATCTGCGTCGATCCGGACGGGATCGATCTCATCGATATCCCGGAAGGTGACGAGGGGATGCCCTGTCCGCCTGTCGGTGATGATCTCACTGACGAGATCCCCTTTCAGGGACGAGATGAACTTCTTGAAGGATGAGAAACCGAGCCTCTTCTCAGAGAAGGAGGGGTTGATCCGGATCAGCTGGTTCTTGAGATCCGAGAGGAAGACCGGCCCCTCTTCGGTCCGTGTCCTGACAAACCTGATAATGAGATCGCGTGCGGCGATCCGATCCTCTTCGATGATCGCCGGATCCTCCTCTGACTCCGGCCCGTCACGGGCCATCTCGATGAGGCCAAGGAGCTCATCCAGTGACTGGAATTTGGTGCAGTTCTCCTTGATGGCGCTCCCGACAGAGCTGTCAAACCCGAGGAGATACACCCGCTTCCCCCGTGCCCGGAGCCTTCTGATCAATGGGATGAAATCGGTGTCCCCTGATCCGATGATGAAGATCTCTATATGGGAGAGGTGGATCATATCCTCAAGCACATCAAGTGCCATATCCATGTCTGCTCCGTTCTTGCCCCGTGAACTCGTCTGCGGGAGATGGCGCATCTCAAAGCCGTACTTGACCAGTTTCTTCACATCTGCTGCACACTCGCCGGCTGACCAGTCTGCAAATGCCTTCCGGATACAGATCTCCCCAAGGGATGCGGCATAGTCGATGATCGGGCCAAGGGAGAGGGGCCCTTCAAGTGTCGGGTAGGACTGCCCCGCTGAGATGGCAAGGTTCTCATAATCGAGATAGATGGCACAGAAGAGTTCCTTCCGCTCTTCAAATCGTGTATTTTCCATAGTGTTTTCAGCCCCGGATGGGTAGTATCGGCTATCTGATACTCTCGCGGGAGAAGAGAAAAAGGGGTTGGTTTCTGGTTGTATCGTGTGGAATGATCGATGAGAGGAGCTATCTGATCTCTCTTCCCTTCAGCCGGATACCTTTCTCAGGAATAACCCGGCCGACGACCTGGGCACCCGGGATCATCTCCGTGATGACCGGTACACTGGAGGCCGGGACGATGAAGGCATAGCCCATCCCCATATTGAAGGTCCGGTACATCTCATCCTCATCCACATTGCCCTTCTCTGCAAGCCAGGAGAAGATACCGGGAACGGGCATCGGATCGTCAAAGGAAAATCCGTACGGGCCGACTCTCAGGAAGTTCAGGAGTCCCCCGCCGGTGACATGGCACATCCCATGAACCTCGCAGGCTTCACAGACGGAGAGTACCTCTGCATAGATCCTGGTCGGGGTGAGGAGGGTTTCACCAACGGTCCTCCCATCCGGGAGGAGGGTGTCGTATCCTCCATGTCCGAGGGCAATCGTCCGGGCGAGGGTGAGGCCGTTTGAATGCACCCCGCTGGATGGTACGCCAACGATGATATCACCGGGTGCAACGGCGGATCCGGTGATCACCTTCTCACGTTTCTGGACACCCAGGCATGTGCCTGCGAGATCAAGCCCGTTGACAAGCCCTTTGAGGGTGGCCGTCTCGCCGCCGACGATATTCATATTCGCCTGCCGTGCCCCCTCGTTAAGCCCCTTGCCAAGAGCCCTCATCTTCTCCGGATCGAGGGAGTCGGTCGCGATATAATCGACGAATGCCACAGGTTCAAGGTTCATCACATAGAGATCATTGACATTCATGGCGATACAGTCGATCCCGACCGTCGTCCAGTCCATGAGGGCGTCTGCAACAAGCATCTTTGTACCGACGCCATCGGTCGCCATCGCAAGGACATAGGGTCCAAAATCGATCAGTCCTGCAAAATGACCGAGATCCCCGACCATGCCGAACTCCCCGGTACGGCGGTATGTTAATGATCCGATCAATGCTTTGACGGCATCTGCCTCGAGATCGATATCGACCCCGGCATCACGGTAGGTTGTGTTACTCATCATCGACCTCCGAGAGGCGGTACTCATCATGGAGCACCTGGACCGCCCGCGGCCCGTCAGTCTCCCTGACGACAAATGATATATTCACCTCAGATGACCCCTGGGAGATCATCATCACGTTCACACCGGCTCTCCCGAGTGCCGAGAAGATCCTGCCACTGGTCCCGGGTGCTCCTGCCATTCCTGCACCGACGACGGCGATTACAACGATATCCTTATCGGCGTTGATCTCGCGGACATATCCCCGGTTCTTGATCTCATTGAGCGATTCAATTGCCGGGATCAGATGATCCTCGTCGATGACGAGGGTGATATTTGCTTCAGATGATCCCTGTGAGATGAGCATCACATTCACCTCGCGGTCGGCGAGCCCCGAGAAGATCGCTTTTGCGACACCGGGCCGGCCTGCCATCTGGGCTCCGCCGATGGTAAGGAGTGCGACATTCCTGATGATCGAGATCGCCTTGACGACCCGCTTCTCCTGTCTTGCCGTCCGGACGATGGAGGTGCCGGGGGAGGATGGGTTGAAGGTATTCTTCACCCGGACCATAATGCCCTTCGCCATCGCAGGCTCAACCGACTTTGGATGGAGCACCTTTGCACCGAAGTACGACAACTCCATCATCTCAAGGTATGAGATCATCGGGATCACCCGTGCCTCCCTGATCATTCTCGGATCTGTCGTCAGGACGCCATCGACATCGGTCCAGATCCAGATCTCGTCGGCATTGATCCCTGCACCGATGATCGACCCGGTGTAGTCGGATCCACTCCTCCCAAGGGTGGTCACATATCCCTCCTGGCTGCACCCCATGTACCCCATGATGACCGGGACACATTCGGTGAGAAGGGGGCCGACCCTCCCTGCAATCCGGTTATAACTCTCCGGAAGGGCCACCGCTCCGCCATGGCACGAATTTGTGATGATCCCTGCCTCACACCCGTCAAGGACGGTCGATGGGATGCCGGCCTCCCTGAGTGCGGCTGAGACGATCGATGCAGAGAGCCGCTCCCCAAAGGAGAGGATATAATCCTTTGATCTCGGGGTCAGCTCTCTGAGGGTGTGCACAGCGCTGAGAATATGTTTCAGTTGTCCGAGCCGGTCATCGATGTACTCTCCGACCTCCTCAAGGGAGCCGGGTGCAACCGCTTCCAGCGTCTTCATATGCCGGGTTCGAAGCGCACGGATCAGCGCATCAATCGGGGGATGTTCTGACGCGGTGACAACCTCCTGTGCCGTCGCAACAAGCTGATCGGTCACCCCGGTCATCGCCGAGACGACGACGGCGAGCTCATCACCATTCTGACGGTGTGCTGCAAGGATATCCACCACGCGGGCGATGCAGGTCTCATCCCCTACCGATGTGCCGCCAAATTTCATTACAAGCCTCATTTCCTGGCTCACCATACTCCACGATGTATTTTATGTTATTGCACGGCAGATCGTTATAATACGATGGGTGCGATAGAGAGAGAGGATTGCCACGTTCTCGTCATCGGGAGCGGTGGTGCAGGGATCAGGGCCGCACTTGAGGCCGCGGAGTATGGGGAGACGATCCTGATAGGGAAGACGATCGCCGGGAAGGGCGGCTGCACGGTCATGGCAGAAGGTGGCTATAATGCAGTGCTCAGGACCGATGATACCCTCAGCGGCCATCTTGACGATACCCTCAAAGGCGGAGGGTACCTCAATGATCCTGCTTTGGCTGAGATCCTTGTCAATGAAGCACCGGATCGGATCAATGATCTCCTCCGCTTCGGTGCCGTCTTTGATGCCGATCCCACCTGTACAATCGCTCAGCGCCCGTTTGGTGGCCAGCGATACCCGAGAACCTGTTATGCAGGTGACCGGACCGGCCATGAGATTGTCATGACCCTCCTCGAACGGCTCCGTTCATCCGATGTCGTGGTACGAAATGAGGTTGCTGCCCTTGAGCTTGCAAAGGATGGCGATCATGTATCCGGTGCGATCACATCCACAAGGGATGGTGCTATCGGTGCCATCGCAGCCGATGCGGTCATCCTTGCAACCGGCGGTGCAGGACAGATATATGATATCTCCACAAACTCGACCGCCGGGACCGGGGACGGATATGCACTCGGCTACCGTGCCGGTGCCGAACTGATCGATATGGAGATGGTCCAGTTTCATCCGACCGGTGCGGTCCATCCCTATGATGCACGCGGCAGGCTCATCACCGAGGCGGTGAGGGGGGAAGGCGGCATCCTGAAAAATGCCCTCGGAGAGCGGTTCATGGCACGGTATGATCCCGACAGGATGGAGCTCTCGACACGGGATGTCGTTGCCCGATCCATCGCAACCGAGGTCCTGGAAGGGAGGGGGACTGAGCGGGGTGGTGTCTGGCTTGATGTGACACATCTTCCGGCGAAGCAGATTGAAGAGCGTCTCCCCCTCATGCTTGAACAGTTCCTCAGGTTCGGGGTTGATATCCGGACCGGGCCGATGGAGGTTGCACCAACCGCCCACCACATGATGGGGGGCCTTCGGATCAGACCCGACTGCCAGACGACGCTCCCGGGACTCTTCGCATGCGGTGAGGTTGCCGGCGGGGTGCATGGGGCCAACCGGCTTGGAGGAAATGCCCTCGCCGAGACGCAGGTCTTCGGGCGGCGTGCAGGGGAGGCGGCAGGCCGGTCGAAGGAGCAGGGGCGGCGGATCGATCTCGACCAGATCGCAGCCGTTGAGGCGGGGATTGCAGCGTACGGAGAGGGCAGTCTCCGCCCATCTGATGCGGTGGCGAGGCTGAAACGGGCGATGTGGGACGGTGCCGGTATCTACCGGGATGCCGCCTCCCTGACACAAACCCGTGAAGCGGTCCTTGATCTCATCTCCACACCCCTCTTTGCCGCATCCGGGCCGGAGATCCTGGATGCATGGACAGCAGGAAACATGATGCTTGTTGCCGGGATGATCCTCGACGGTGCACTGATGCGTGAGGAGTCGAGGGGTGCGCATGTCAGGAGGGATTGTGCGGTCCGCTGGGAGGCATTGGCTTCCCCGTACGGCCATACCTTCATCTCAAAATCCCATCGGGGTATTGAGCTGCTCCGGAGGTTCCCATGAAAGAGATGACGTTTACAATCCAGAGGTTCGATCCCGAAACGGAATCGGGACCACATTGTGAGAGCTATATGGTCAGGGTTAATGACGGTGCCCGGGTCCTTGATGCACTTGAGGCGGTCCGGCGCGACCATGACCCCTCGCTTGCGATCCGGTCATGCTGCCGGGCAGGCCAGTGCGGCTCCTGTGCCGTCCGGATGAACGGGAGCCCGGTCCTCGCCTGCATGGAGGAGGCGGCAGATGGCATGATCATCGAACCCCTTGACCTCCCGCTTATCCGGGATCTCGTCACCGATATCGCCCCGGTTCTGGAGCGGCTGGCAACCATCCTCCCTTCAGAGGTGGGGGACGGTCTTTCGCGGGAAGAGGTCGAGCTGATCAAGCCGCTTCGTGAATGTATCGAATGTCTCAGCTGTGTCTCTGTCTGCCCGGCATTGAAGGTCACCGACTTTGCCGGTCCGACAGCCATGCGCCAGGAGATGCGGTGTGCCCTGGATCCGAGGGATACCCGGGATCGGATCCCCGAATCGATAGAACGAGGTCTCTTTGCCTGCACAACCTGCCACCGCTGTGTCGAGGTCTGCCCAAAGGAGATCGAGATCCCCGGAAAGGCAATCGAGAAACTCCGGGAGCGGGCAAACCGTGCCGGGCTCACCCTCCCCCGCCATCGTGCGGTTGCGGATCTTATCGAGCGGACCGGGAGGAGTGTGGAGCGATCTGCCGCGACCTTCCTTGAGCAGGTGCCTGAGGTGATCGAGCCGGACGGCCCGGTGAAGATGACGATCGGCTTTTTTGTCGGCTGCATGTTCAATGGCAGGGTCACAAAGCCGGCCCTCGATGCGATGGAGGTGATGAAGAGAAACGGCATCCGTGTCGTCATCCCGCATGAACAGGTCTGCTGCGGCTCCCCGCTCATCCGGACGGGTCAGACGACGTTTGTTTCGGAGCTGAAGAGGAAGAATATCGAGGCATTCACCTCACGGGGGATTGAGACCGTCATGACGATCTGTGCCGGCTGTGGTTCGACCCTGAAGAATGATTATGATACCCCGTTTACCGTGATGGATATCACCGAGATCCTGGTGAAGGCGGGCTTTGAGCCCCCGGCGAAGCTTCCGATCACAGCGACCTACCATGATCCCTGCCATCTCCTGAGGGGGCAGGGGATCGCTGACCCGCCACGAACAATCCTTGAGCAGGTGGTGGAGCGGTATATCCCGATGCCAGCCCAGTGCTGCGGTGCCGGCGGCGGCGTCCGTTCCGGCCAGCCTGAAGAGGCGGCAGCTCTTGGCAAACTCAGGGGTGAGGCGATTGAAGCGACGGGGGCGGATATCGTCGTTACAATCTGTCCGTTCTGTGAGTTCCATATCCAGGAGCAGACCGATACACCGGTGAAGAACCTCGCATCCCTGATGCTTGAGGGGTATAGAAAGAAGGATCAGAAGAAGGGCGGGGATTGATCTTTTTTACTGTATGAATCTTTTTTCCCGTGCGAGTGTCAATCCGATGATCTCTCCGGCAATTCTGAGCAGCCTGCTCTCCTCCCCCTTCCATAATAAGGGATCTGCCGGATTGTAAACTTCGATAAACCCGCAGATTCCGGAGGGTGAACTGATCGGGAAAGCGATGAGCGATCGTGCCCCGACCTTTTCAAGATGCATCCGTTCAGCCGAAGCACTCTCAGGGAGGAGATCGGGATCCGGGATCGTTACAACTTTTCCGATAGAGATCTGGCTTGTCCACCAGGGGAAGGCGGTAAGCGGAAGATTATCCTCATGTTGCGGGAGCGGAGATATATCGGGTGCATCCCAGCCATGGAGGCGTCGCATCACCCCCTCATCTGTGATGATGACGAGGCTGACACGCTCCGCTTCCATCATGGTTCCGATGAGGGAGAGGACGTCATCGGCAACCGGTGAGAATGATCCGGATCGCATAATCCGGTCGGTTATCGTTGTCAGGATCCTCTCTGCCCGGAGATGCTGGCGGAGATGCTGCTCAAGCTGGCGTTCAGTGGTCCGGTCGATGACGATGAAGACGACCTCATCCTCTCCTGATGCAGCCCCCTGCGCTTCGAAAAACCTCTCCTCGCCGTTAATCATAAGGGTGTATGAGAATTCTGCAATCTCTCCCCGCCGTGCTGCGCCAATCGCCGCCATCGTTGCTTCAGCGATCGGTGGTGGAAAGAGATCATGGATATGCTTGCGGAGGGCAAAATCCGGGGGGAAGACCAGCTCTCCGGATTCAGGGGGATGCATCTCGGAGAACCTTCCTTTTGCATCGAGGACGAAGATGTATCCTGGAAGGGCATGGATGAGCGCGCTATACCGCTGGCTGACCCTGTCAGGGGTTGCCATCGGGTTGCCATCAACGACGAGAAGCTCCCCTTCGACCCCTCCGGCAACCTGCTGGAAGAGGCATCGGATATGATACCGCTTTCCCTCAGCGTTCTCGATGGTACAACCGACCCTCCCCGGCATCCCGAGAAATGCCATATTGATTGCATACCGGCAGCGATCACGATCATCAGGGGTGATGAACTCTGCGAGGGCTCTCCCCTGCAGTTCCTTCTCCGGTATATCCAGCAGACGGGTGAGGAGAGCACCGGTCTGGAGGATGACACCCTGCCCATTGAGGTGTACACTATCATAGGCAATTGCATCTCCTCTCTGTCTCTCTCCGTCTCCTGGCATAATCTTATTGTATACAATTCTATGTATATAGTATTCACTTTATTGATGGGGCGGGGCTACTCCTTTGTCATCAGGTATTCATGCGCTTCGAGAGCCGCTTTTGCCCCCTCCCCCGCTGCGATGATGATCTGCTTCCCTTTGATCGCGGTCACATCTCCTGCTGCAAAGATCCCGGGAACCGTCGTATGGCAGTTTGGATCGACGACGATCTCACCCTGGTCATTCATCTCGAGGAATCCGTTTAAAAATCCTGTATTGGGAATCAGACCGATCTCGATGAAGACCCCGTCCGCAGGAAGTGTCTTCTCCTCTCCGCTCTCCCTGTTTCTGATCACAACCGAACGGACGAATTTGTCACCACCGATTCTGGCGACATCATACCCGGTATGGATACTGAGATTCTCCAGATCCTCAAGCTGCCGCTCAAAGACCTCATCGGCGCGGATACTGCTCCTGACGATGAGATGAACGTCCATTGCAATCTTTGCCATCTCGATGGTGGTCTGGACGGCAGAGTTTCCACCACCGACGATCACAACCGTCTTATTCCGGTACAGGGGCCCGTCACAGGTCGAGCAGATTGAGAGACCTTTTCCAAGGAACTTCTCTTCCCCTTCAACCCCGAGCATCCGGGGATGCTTCCCGGAGGCGATGATGACACTCCGGGCGATGAAGGCCTGATCTGATTCGGTTCTGATATGAAAGCGTCCATCACCCATCGCTTCTATGCGGGAGACACGATCAAGTTCCAGATTGACACTCTGGGTATGCACCTGCTCTTCGAACTTTGCCATCAGATCCGATCCGGTGATCATCAGGTACCCCATATAGTTCTCAATCGCCCAGCTCTCATTCGACTGACCACCGATATTCTCCGAGATCACCAGTGTTGAGAGGAGCTTCCGGGCTGCGTAGACCGCTGCGGTCAGCCCGGCCGGTCCTGCACCGATGATGACCAGATCATATGCTCCCCCGGCATCCTCAATCCCGAAGATCTCATTGAAACGTGCAGTATCAAAACCGATGATCACCTCCCCGTCAATGACCGTCACGGGTACTCCCCGCTGGCCGGAGATCCGGATCATCTCCTTTGCATCGTTGATATTCTCCGGTCTCCCGACATCAATAACGCTGTAGGAGATATTCTTCTTGTTGAGGTACGCCTTCACCATCGCGCAATATGGACAACGCTCGGTAGAATAGACGATTATGTCGCTCATACCTCAAAATGGATATGAGATCATATTATGCTTTGGGAGCTTCGGCCTGGCCTGCCGCGGTCTGGAGCTCCCTGATGACGATCTGGTATCCCCCGATGATCAGCGAGAGGAGGAGGGGACCGAGGATGAACCCGACAATACCCATCACCGACATCCCTCCGAAGAAGCCGATGAAGATGACGACCGGGTTTATTTCCACCCTTTTGCCCATCAGTACCGGCCTCAGATAGAGATCGGTTGCCACGCTGAGCACCGGGTAGCCGATGAAGAGGATGAGAAGAAGTGCCCGGATATCCCCGATGGAGAGGGCATACAGAGCAAGGAATGCAAGGATGATAAACGGGCCAAGGAATGGTACAAGGGCAAAGAGTGCACAGAGGACTGAATAGAAGATGATATGCTCATATCCAAGGAGCCAGAAGAAGGGGAGAGCCAGGAAGAAGGTTATCACCGCTATTGAGAAATGAACAACATATATCGAGTAGAGTGTGTCGCTCACCCTCTTCCAGATGATGCTGATATTTTCGCGGGAGCGTCCATACAGGCCTTTGCTGATGTCATCCCCGATCCCCTGCCCCTTGTAAATAAAGAGGTAGAGGGAGACGATGAAGAGGATCAGCTCAACCCCAATCCTTGGAACCGCCATGAGATATGCAAAAATTGTATCCCGCACCGTTATGAGGAGTGTATTTATCATATCCTCAAATCCGAGATCCGGTATGGAGAGGAAGAACTCGGTCTCAAAAGCTCCCTTAAAGCCATCGATCATACTTGAGATGAGGGAGATCAGGTACTCCATATTCTGATAGAGGACGGTTCCGGTGAGAATCACCGTCACAAGCAGGGTGAAGACAACCCCGAAGGTTATCAGCATTGCAGAGAGGGCCGGGGAAATTCTCCTCGCAAGCCGCTCCTGGTATGGGATGAGGACAATTGCGAGTGAGAGAGCAAGGACAATGACACGCATCAATGGAAAAAAAGCAATGAAGGTGATTAACGCAATCAGCCCGACGATCCCTAACGAGAGGCGATCAACAGAGTTCCACCTGAATGTCACAGAATGAATTGTAGGTATAATAGTAGATGAATGTTTGCAAAAATCTGCTGAGAAAAAAGTGAGAGCAGGCTTCTACTCAACGTTTTGGAAGCTTGTCCCGGGAACACCGCAGATCGGGCACTTCTCAGGCAGATCCTGAAGGGCAATATTTCCACAGACCGGGCAGAGTCTGACATCTTTGACGACGATATCATCACCCTTTGTGACCGCCGCAAGGGCATCCTTATACAATCCGGCATGCACTTCCTCAGCCTTCATCGCATGGGTGAAGGTGATCTCGGCATCCTTCCGTCCCTCTTCCCCGGCACGCTTGATGAACTCAGGGTACATCGTCATGAACTCATGCGTCTCACCCTCGATACCCCCACTCAGGTTCTCTGCCGTTGTTCTGATCAGCCCTGCGACCCTGAGGAGGCGCCTTGCATGAATCTCCTCGGCCTGGGAGGCTGCACGGAAGAGGCGTGCCACATTTGCATACCCGTCTTCCTTTGCCTTCTCGGCAAAGATTGCGTACTTCCTGTTTGCCTGTGATTCGCCGGCAAATGCCTCCATAATATCCTGTTCTGTTGCCATACCTCTTCAATAGCCCTGGTACAGGAAAAATGTTTTGGTGATGCCGAACGACATCCTTAACCGGAGCAGGCAAGAAACAAAGATAGAATGAAGCTCCGGCCGGAAGTACGCCATATCAGGGAGACCCCGGTGATCGATCGCCCCAGAGAGAGGATTCTCTCACGGGGGGCCTGTACCCTCTCGGATGATGAACTGGTGGCGGCGATCATCGGCAGGGGGATCCGGGGACATGACGTCACCACCCTCTCAGCGAAGATAAGTGCCTGTCTCCGGGAGAAACGGGACGCGGTCACATGCGAAGACCTTCTGAAGATTCAGGGCGTCGGGGAAGCGAAGGCCTGCCAGATACTTGCTGCAATCGAGCTGACGCGGCGATTTCTTGATACGACATTCCGACCAAAAATAACACAGCCTGAGGATGCCCTCCCCTATGCCGAGTCGATCAGGCGTGAGCGGCAGGAGCATGTCATCTGTATCACCCTCAATGGAGCCCATGAGCTGATCGGGTACAGGACCATCACAAAGGGGATCCTCAATCAGAGCCAGATCCATCCACGGGAGGTCTATGCGGATGCGATCACTGACCGTGCCGCCTCGATCATCCTGATGCATAACCATCCCTCCGGGAGCCTGACACCAAGCAGTGATGATATTGCGGTCACAAAGAAGCTCGCCGAGGCCGGGGAGGTCCTTGGAATCCGCCTCATCGATCACATCATCGTCTCTGAGAAGGGGTTCTGTTCACTCCATGGAGAGGGCTACTTCTGATTTTGCTTTTTCAATCTCCTCACCAAGGGCATATCCCTTCTCATAAGCCTCTTTCAGCACCTCTGGCCGGGTTGTGATATCCCTGACATTGTCCATATCCGGCAGAAGAACCTTCTTCCAGAGTGGACAGTCGGTGATCTCACCGAAGGCATGCATCGTCTGCAGGAGCCCGGCGAAGAGATTTGGTATATTCATCCCCGCAATAGAGAGGAGGAGCATTTTACGGATCTTTCGCTCTTTTGGTGTTACAAGGGGTTCGCCCCTCTCATACTTTGCCATGTAGAAGACCTGGAACCGATCAAGGAAGGACTTGAGCGCACCCGGCACCCCCATCGTCATGACGGGGGTGGCGACGATCAGGCCGTCAGCATCCCGTATCTTCGTGTAATAGGTCTCCATATCGTCTTTTATTGCGCATTCAGCCTTGGTTTTGCATGCAAAGATCTCCATGCAGGGCCTGATCTGAAGTCTTGGAACATGGATCACCTCAACTGAACAGCCGGCCTCCTCTGCTCCCCGGACAGCTTCCTGGAGGAGCTTTGCGGTATTTCCCTCCTGGCGGGGGCTTCCAAGGAGTGCGACAAGATTGCATCCCATGCCCCCTTTCTCTACCTGTGCAAAGATAAGCCTTTCAGCCGATTGACGGGTCCAGTGATGTCTCATGCAGGTATTCTCTTTTATTCAGTTCCTCATTGAAAATAGTTATATATTCTTAGGTTCTATCCACGTTCTGGTGAAAAACCAATGGGAAATCCAGAAGAACGTTGTGAAATTGCAAAGGCTGGAACGAAGGCAAACCCGGGCAAGTATGTCTGCATCGACTGCGGTGCTGAGATGGTCCTGAGCAAAGTCGAGGAGGATCTCAGAAAATGTCCGACCTGCGAGTGCGCTGAGTACCAGTGCTTCCCGATGACCCATATCAGGCCTGACATCAAGACTGCCGAGGATGTAAACCAACCTCCAAAACGCGGTGGATCTAACATCTAACGTCTTTTTAGTGCTTTGTGCAGCAATGCACCGTCAGGCAGGAGAATAATCGAAAGAGGTGTTGAAAATGGTCAATGTATCTGAAGAAGGGCAGATCTTCGTCTGTGAGATCTGTGAAAACGTCGTCGAAGTGAAAGAGGTTGGCGGAGGAGAGCTGATCTGCTGCGGCCAGCCAATGGCACTGAGGGAGTGAACGGTACTATGGATCAGAAAGCGAAGGATCTCCAGTCGCTTGAGGAGAAGATCGGAAAAGTCCCGGTCTTCTTCCGTGGACTGATGGAGAAGGAGCCGGATATGTTTGAGATGGTCATGAAATTTGACCAGCATATCTGGGCTGACGGAGCACTTGATCGAAAGACCAAGAAGGTGCTTGCCATCTCAATCGCCGCTGCTCTCCGGGATGAACATGCTGTTCGAGCCCAGCTTGCCGGTGCAAAGAAACTTGGGGTGACTAAGGAGGAGATCGAGGAGGGTCTTCGGGTCACCTTCATGCTCTCCGGGATGCCTGCCTATGTTCATGGCAAGAGTGCCATGGAAGAGATTATGAAGGAGTGATTCAATTGATGTGCGATGATATGGATATCTGCTGTGAATGCCCCCCGGTGATGCCGAGGATCGGAGAGGAAGCCCCGGATTTTGAGGCTGTGACGACACATGGTGTCATGAAATTATCCGATTACAAGGATAAGAAGTGGGTCGTCCTCTTCTCACATCCCGCAGACTTCACCCCGGTCTGCACGACCGAATTCATGGCGCTTGCAGCAGCGGATGATGAGTTCCAGGCACTGAATGCCCAGCTTGTCGGCCTCTCGATTGACAGCATCCATTCACACCTTGCATGGGTGCGAAACATCAAAGAGAAGATGGGGGTGAAGATCCCATTCCCGGTGATAGCTGACCTGGATATGCATGTCGCATCACTCTTTGGCATGATTCATCCAAACCAGAGCAGCACTGCTGCGGTCCGTGCAGTCTTCTTCATTGATCCCTCGATGATCATCAGGGGTATCCTCTATTACCCGCTCTCAAACGGGAGAAATATCCCCGAGCTCGTCCGCCTCTTAAAGGCGTTCCAGACGAGCGACACGCACAGTGTTGCAACACCTGCAAACTGGCAGCCTGGAGACAAGGTTGTGGTTCCCCCGCCCAAGACGGTTGAGCAGTCCGAGATCCGGGATAAAGAAGGATACGAGTGTAAAGACTGGTATCTCTGCTTTAAAACCATCTAACTATTTTTTTATGAGCAGTGGGGCTGTCTCTCTTCCGGCGGGGTGAGGTCAGGGGATGTGCTCCCGCTATACGATCATCGGGACACGACTCCTTGCCGAACAATTTGGGGGTCCTGTCCTGCCACCACGCTATAACTGTGCACCTGGCCAGCGCCTCCCGGTCGTGACCACTGATCTGACGATCCACAAGGCCGTCTTCGGGCTCCCACGGCAGGATGGGGGAAGACAGATAAATGCACGCATTGAACGCATTTTTGAGAGATCGTACAGCCGGAGAAGACGCTGCCTCGTTCCCATGAGTGGGTTTTACGAATGGACGCCTGTCGGCTCAGTGAGAGAGCCCTGGTATATCTCATCTCCGGATACGCCTCTCCTGTATGCCGCCGGGCTCACCACCGGGGACTTTTTTCTGATCATCACCTGCCCTGCTGTTCCTCCCGTGCAAGCCATCCATCAAAGGATGCCCCTCCTCCTCCCGATTGATGCCGGGATCACATTCCTCAGTGGTGGAGATCCCGTCCGAATCGACCCACCCCTTCAGATCATCAGGGTCGGAATAGCGATCAACCATCCGGATGCTCTGGATGATCCCTCTCTCATCACCCCACCGGATCGGCATCACTGGTGGTAGCAGACGGATTTATCAACAGGGTGCACCAAGGAGAAGGTATGGCAATCGACTGGTACAATGAGTTTGTTGACCTCACCTACACACCCGCCAGAGACGATATCGTCTGTCTCTTCTCATTTGATCCGGCAGAGGGAATCAGTGAGAAGGAGGCGGCAGGCCGGATCGCCTCAGAGAGCTCAACCGGGACATGGACGACCCTGCACTCCCTCCCCCCCAGGATGCGGGATCTTCAGGCAACGGCATTTGATATTGATGGTCATTACCTCAAAATCGCCTATCCGGCCGGCCTCTGGGAGGAGGGGAACCTCGTCCAGCTCTTAAGTGGCATCGCCGGAAACATCTTCGGGATGAAGGCGGTTGATCATCTCCGTCTCATCGATGCGACCCTCCCGGAGGCATACCTCCGCCATTTCAAGGGGCCCCACTTCGGGATGGATGGAATACGGGATATGATGGGAATCCAGGGCAGACCGATGACAGGAGCCGTTCCAAAGCCGAAGATCGGTTTCTCCTCAGCCGAACATGCCGAGATCGGGTATGAGACCTGGATGGGCGGATTTGACTGTGTCAAGGATGATGAAAACCTCACCTCGACAACCTTCAACCGGTTTGAAGACCGGGTCGTCGCCCTTGCAGATATGCGGGAGAAGGCTGAGCGCGAGACGGGAGAGGAGAAGTCGGCGTTCCTCAATATCACAGCAGATACCGAGACGATGAAACAGCGTGCGGACTTCCTTGTAGAGAACGGATGGAACTACGCAATGATCGATGTTGTTGTAGTCGGTACCGCCGCGGTGATGACCCTCCGCGACTACTGCTCGGACCTCGGGCTTGCGATCCATGCACACAGGGCAATGCATGCCGCATTCGATCGCGATCCGAGGCATGGCATCTCGATGCAGTTCCTCGCAAAAACCATGCGTCTCATCGGCATCTCACAGATTCACACCGGCACGGCGGTCGGAAAACTTGTCGGGACGGCTGATGATGCGAAGGTTCTTGCGGATATTCTGCGGGAGAAGAAGGTCACCGGGGTCGGGCATATGTCGCTTGATCAGGACTGGCATGGGATTAAGAGCGCTTTCCCGGTCTCATCCGGTGGACTGCATCCCGGGCTCGTCCCTGATGTCCTTGATATCTATGGCGAGGACCTCGTCCTCCTCGTCTCCGGCGGTATCCATGGCCATCCTGATGGTACCCGGGCGGGTGCTACAGCAGCGATGCAGGCGATTGAGGCATGGCAGGATGGCATCACCCTTGAGGAGAAGGCAACGAAGGCGCGAGAGCTTGGCCGGGCACTTGAGAAGTGGGGATCGTATAAGCCGATCTGATCCCCCCTTCAGATTTTTAAGCGTGGTTTCTTCATCCTTCTCCGGAATGCGACTCCTTCGAGGATGAGGTAGCAGCCGAAGAGAATGGCGATCCCGGCGAGGATGAAGACAAGGGCGATAATTATTGTATCAGGTGCGAAGAGGGCTGCAATCGCAACCAGAAGGGAGAGGGCCCCGACAAGAAACCTCGGGGCCACCTCCTGGAGACCCCCTCTTCGTACACGAAATGTATGGCCAAAGGAGACCCATGCACTGGCAAATGTCCAGACGGTGACGACGAGGAGGAGCACTCCGGCTGTCCATTCCGGTTCTTCAAAGAATGCTGAAAACCCGATAAACGCTATACCGGTCCCGAGAATAAGCCTCCCTACAGACTGTATTCTGAATGGATGAATATCGATTCCTGATCTGAGGAACGGGATGGATATCCCGATGAGGATGAGTGGAACGATATACCGGGTTATCGAATCGAATGTGCTGGAGGGCTCAGATGCCATCCATCCGCCAAGGAGGATCAGGAAGAGCCCGGTCAGGATCATCAGCTTCCACGCCTTCTTCTGCTCTTCAAGGATCGATCCGGTATTTCCAAGCGCATTTCTCGAATCTGTTACAAGAGCTGCGACGGTATCAACGATCATCAGGACGAGTGGAGCATCATCGATCAGATGCAGGAACGGATGCTTCTTTGGATCGTACCTGTCGAGGTGAACCCGGTACTCAGTCGCCGTCTCATGCAGATGGTACTGGCCGCTCCGATAACTGGCGATGGTGCCGGGTGTCGGTACATTAATCCTGGATCTGGTCCACCGGGTATCCGGGAGCCTTTGGACCGAATCTTTTGGGATCACCACCTCCCAGACCCCTTCATGAAGGGGTCCAAGGAGATCCTCAATGCGCTGCATCGCTCTCCTTCCTTGTCATTCAGGATATCTTATCAAAAAGAGGAGTGGTCAGAAAACTTCTGTCACCGTCACGGGTCCGGGGACGACCATGAAGAACATAAAGGCAAGGACTGCAAGAATGATCAGCAGGATGAACGGGAGAAGTATTGCAATAACAGCCCGCAGCGTTGATATCCCATGATATTCACTCACCCCCATCACCATCAGGATGAATCCCCAGATGCCGGCAAAGAGACCAATGAGCGGTATCCATCCGATTGCCGCAGCAGGTGTCTCGGCGAGTGAGAATGCGCGAACGGTGTCTGTATAGTCTCCTGATCCCCCGAATATTTTAATACAGATATGCAGGATGGCACCGATGATGAGAAGGGCGATGGTCCCTCCGATGATAATACCTACAAGATAGGTTGCGGCAAGGGCGATATCTCCGGCAGGCGAGAGCGGCATCGGATGGGCATCTCCAAGGAGCCTGGTGACCGCCGCCGAGAGGAGAGAGAAGATACCGAGGATGATCAGGTAATAGATGATCGCATCCCCAAGGGAGGCCGATCTGCTTCTTCTGATCGTCTCTCCGGGATCGGTGATCATACCTTTCACTGTTTCGATGAAGGGAAGTGACATACCATAGAATTGGAATGATGCTATAAAAAGGCTTCTTCCTGCCGGGGAAGCCCGGATGGAAGGATAATCACCCTCTTCCCCCTGGAGTCCTCTCCATCATAATGATCTTTACGGTGGAGGGAGGTATGAACGTATATAGGGTTTATAGCTTGCACCCCCGCAGGAGACACACTCTGTCTCCCCGATGGCGATGATCTCAGCTGATAGATTCTCCGGGTCGGAGACTGGAAGCTGCTGGTCCCTGACCATCCGGAAAAAGTCTCTGACCTCAAGATATGGTCGTGCCTGGGGTGGAACGACCCTGAAGTCCTCGAGATCATCTTTCATCGTCGAGTGGCGGGCAATCCGTTCATCCAGGAAGAGATAGATATCGATCCCATACTTCAGAGCGATCTCGTTGAGCATTCCCAATGGGTGTCTCCCTCCGGGGATGATGCCCAGCTCTGCACACTTCTCCTGGATGGTCGTGCCGCTTACTTTGAGGAGGGCACGCCGTGGATCATCAGTCTGGCAACTATTCTCCATACCTCTATCATGCGTCTGAATGAAATAAAGGATACTTCCGGCCTCAGATGATGAAGACCATGAGGAAGTAGGCGAAGATCACGATCCCGATGAAGAAGATGCCATACCCGGGAGCCCGGTTGAGGGTTCCTCCCGTGTCGGGGTAGCTGTTTGTCAGGGTTGTGAGTGCCCTTCTCTGGCTCTCCTGTACCGATGCTCCCATAACGCCTCCTGCAGTCCGGATCATCACTGTCCGGGTGAGTATCTCACCCGCCATCACCGGATTCTTCAGGAACCATGATACTCCTGCTCCAAGATGCTCAATCATATTGCCAATACCCTGGGAGACTGCCGGGAGAGTCACCGATGAGAACCTGATGATCCGGCTGCCCCCTGCCCGGTAGAGTTCCATCAGATCCGGGGGGATGTATTTCGGCTTTCTGATCATGCTCCGTACCACCCAGAGGTTCAGCAGAACGGCTGCAAAGATGATGAACATCTCAATGATGTGAACCGGGGCGAAGACATCGTGTGTCACCGGGTAGGGGAGGATCGAGAAGAGGATCCAGGGATAGACACCATAGATGAGGCAGGCTGCTGCGGCCATCACCATCGCAATCAGCATCGGGGTGGGGGGGTCAGTCGTCACAATTCCGGGTTTTTCTTTAATGAAGGCATAGTAGTTGAGTTTGATGAAGGAGAGGAAGGTACCGACGGACCCGATCAGCAGAAGCACCTCAAGGGTAAAAAGCCCGCTCTCTGCCGCGGCTGCCACGATCATCTCCTTACTGATGTATCCGTTGAGCCCCGGCACACCGGAGATGGCCGCAGACGCGATGAGGCAGGCTGCAAATGTGATCGGCATCTGTCTCCCAAGCCCCCCAAGCTCGGAGAGGCGGTTTTTTCCTGTCTGGTAGATGATGGCGCCGACGACCATGAAGAGGAGGGCTTTATACAGAATATGGTTGAAGAGATGGGCGATCCCGCCGTTCACCGCGAGGGAGGTCCCGATCCCCATTGCGGCCACCATATAGCCGACCTGGCTGATGACATGATAGGAGAGGAGCTTGCGCATATCATCCTGGAGGATAGCAAATACCAGTCCAAAGACGACCATGATCCCGCCCAGGTACATCATTACCTCGGATCCCGGGAGTGTCCGTGCCATGAGGTATATCGCCCCTTTTGTCGTGAAGACGCAGAGGAAGACCGATCCCGTAATGGTCGCCTTCGGGTAGGAGTCGGGCAGCCATGCATGGATTGGGATCATCCCTGCGTTAAACCCGACCCCGATGATGAAGAGGATCGTTGTGATGCCTGGTGCAGCCAGATCGACGAGGAGGGATCCCGTCTCTGCATACTGCATTGAGATTGCTGCAAGGAGGAAGACACCGCCAAGGATATGCATCAGTGCGTACCGGTATCCGGGCCCGCGTGCCTCAGCGCCGCCATACCAGATGAGGGCAAGTGATGAGAGTGCCAGCAGCTCCCAGAATATGAAGAGGGTGATGAAGTCCCCGGCAAATACAATGCCAATACCGGCACCAATCTGGAAGAGGATTGCAATCTGATGGCCGAGGCGCCCCTCATAGCTTGCATAAATGATAGCAAGCACACTGATTCCTGCAAAGATGTATCCGACGACCTGGGAGAGGTTATCGACGGAGAGGAGGATGAGTTCGGTTCCTGGGATGAACGGGAGTAGCCAGCCATTCACCTGCTGGTCAAGGAGTGAGATGCTCGCAAGCCCGATGATGGAGAGGAAGAGCATCCACTCATGCCTGACCCTGGCGGGCAGGAGGGGGAGGATCAGTGCCCCGATGATATAGATGAGGAATGGTGGGAATGCTATCATGGTTCCGGTCTCGTCTTTGTGGAAGATGTTTGGCCTGGCAGATGCAGGTTTCCCACCGTCCCGGTTCTATAGGTTGTCATATTCATTGCTATCGATCGTGCCTCTTCATGAACGTCTTTCTCTCCCCTTCATACCGAGGAATAATAGTATGGATTTGTGCCGTGGTGCCGCCCGATGCACCCGGCACTATCTATCTGAAAAGAGAGGATGCTGTGATGATAGATATACGTCCCTTTCGGCGTTATGATCCACCCGTATGATTAATCATATATATTTTTCTCTTTCTGAGCAGATAAGTATTATTAACGATAGTCAACGACTATCTGAGAAATTCTGAATTAACGGCTTAATAATAACAGGAGGAGAAACTCTTCCTGCCGGCGTTGATTCCTATCGTCAGAAACTCCCACTCCTCTCCGATGGATTTGTTCGTCTCCATTGGCGAGGAGATCCCGGCATTCATGCCGGGGAGGAATCACCTCATTCAGGAATCTATCCTTCATCATCGAATGTCGGACAATCTGTTCATCATGGAAGAGATTGACATCGATCCCATATTTCTTCGTGATCTCTTTGAGCATCCCCGGCCGGGTTGTTCCCCCTTGGATGACGCCCAGCTCTGCACATTTCTCTTCGATAGTCGTGCCGTTTACCTTGAGGAGGGCACGACGTGGATCATCGGTCTGGCATGAATTGTCCGTACCTCTATCATCCACCATGATAAAATAAAGGATACTCCGGCCTCAGATGATGAAGACCATGAGGAAGTAGGCGAAGAGGACGATCCCGATGATGAAGATGCCATACCCGGGGGTCCGGTTTATGGCTCCCCCTGAGTCGGGGTAGCTGCTTGTAAGATCTGTGAGGGCTCTCTTCTGGCTCTCCTGCGCTGATGCACCCATGACGCTTCCGGCAGTGTGGATCATCACCATCCGGGTCAGTATCTCGCTTGCCATCACCGGATTCTTCAGGTACCAGGATACGCCGGATCCAAGATGCTCTATCAGACTTCCAATACCATGGGAGACTGCCGGGAGTGTCCCCGATGAAAACCTGATGATCCGCTGGCCTCCTGCCCTGTAGAGATCCATCATATCCGGGGGAATGTATGTCGGCTTTTTGATCATGCTCCTCACCACCCAGAGGTTCAGCAGAACCGCTGCAAAGATGATGAACATCTCGATGATGTGGACCGGAGCGAAGACATCATGGGTCACCGGATAGGGGAGGATAGAGAAGAGGATCCATGGATAGACGCCGTAGATGAGGCAGGCAGCTGCAGCCATCACCATAGCAATCAGCATCGGGGTGGGGGGATCAGTCGCTACAATTCCGGGTTTTTCTTTAATGAAGGCATAGTAGTTGAGCTTGATGAAGGAGAGGAAGGTACCGACGGACCCGATCAGCAGAAGCACCTCAAGGGTGAAAAGCCCGCTCTCTGCTGTAGCGGCAATGATCATCTCCTTGCTGATGTACCCGTTGAGCCCCGGCACGCCGGAGATGGCCGCAGATGCGATGAGGCATGCTCCAAATGTGATCGGCATCTGTCTCCCGAGCCCCCCTAGCTCGGAGAGGCGGTGCTTTCCTGTCTGGTAGATGATTGCACCAACGACCATGAAGAGGAGGGCTTTATACAGGACGTTATTGAAGAGATGGGCGAGTCCGCCGTTCACCGCGAGTGAGGTCCCGATCCCCATTGCGGCCACCATATAGCCGACCTGGCTGATGACATGATAGGAGAGGAGCTTGCGCATATCGTCCTGGAGGATAGCAAATACCAGTCCAAAGACGACCATGATCCCACCCAGGTACATCATCACCTCGGATCCCGGGAGTGTCCGTGCCATGAGGTATATCGCCCCTTTTGTCGTGAAGACGCAGAGGAAGACCGATCCCGTAATGGTCGCCTTCGGGTAGGAGTCGGGCAGCCATGCATGGACTGGGATCATCCCTGCGTTAAACCCGACCCCGATGATGAAGAGGATCGTTGTGATGCCTGGTGCAGCCAGATCGACGAGGAGGGATCCCGTCTCTGCATACTGCATTGAGATTGCTGCAAGGAGGAAGACACCGCCAAGGATATGCATCAGTGCGTACCGGTATCCGGGCCCGCGTGCCTCAGCGCCGCCATACCAGATGAGGGCAAGTGATGAGAGTGCCAGCAGCTCCCAGAATATGAAGAGGGTGATGAAGTCGCCTGCAAAGACTATTCCGATGCCCGCTCCGATCTGGAAGAGTATCGCCATCTGATGGCCGGGCCGTTCCTCATAGCTTGCATAGATGATCGCAAGCACGCTGATTCCTGCAAAGATGTATCCGACGACCTGGGAGAGGTGATCGACGGAGAGGAGGACGAGTTCCGTTCCGGGGATGAACGGGAGAATCCAGCCATTTATCTCCTGGTCAAGGAGTGAGATGCTTGCCAGTCCGATGATTGAGAGGAAGAGCATCCACTCATGCCTGACCCTTGCCGGCAGGAGGGGAAGGATCAATGCCCCGATAATATAAATGAGGAATGGTGGGAATGCTATCATGAATCGGGTCTCGTTGTATGGGTATTCTCCTGGCCGAAGCTGGCTTCTCACCGTTTTGAGCCTGTGGACTGCCCTATTCGTGGTTATCGATCAGATCTCTTCCCAAATCACCTTCTCTTCAGTCTATTGGGAAAAGGATGGGTATGGATCTCTGCCGTGGTGCCGCCCTGAGACACCCGGCACTATCTATCTGAAAACAGAGGGTGGTATGATGAGAGATATCGGTCTCTTCCGGCGCTATAATCTGCCAGTATGAGAATCATACTACTACATATCCCTCTGAGAATATAAGCGTTATTGGCAAAATAACGAAGATGCTCAAGCAAATTTTGGTGCTCCTACGAGAATGCATCACCTGGGAGATGGAGGTTCTGTTTTTTCGTCAGCCCTCATTTCTTCGCTCGTTTTTATGCACCGGCTCTCGTTAAAACCATGGTTTTGTGGAAGAACTCTTCTCCTCTGAGATGTGTACGGAAGCTTTCCAAGAAGGATCTTCCTGTGGCGCAGAAGAATAGAATTAAGGAGATGTATGGAAGATTTGTTGTAACATGAAGAATCCCTTCCATATCATGATCATCCCGACGCTTGGCTGCTGTTCAGACTGTGCATACTGCTGGAGTTCGGAAGAGGATTCCCCCATCATGAGCATACAGACCGTTCATGATACGGTCGCCTGGCTGAAGGAGTACCAAAACGATCCCGTCACCATCACGTTTCATGGGGGAGAACCTCTTCTCGCCGGTGCTGACTTCTATCGGCAGGCCCTCCCCCTCCTCTCGGAGGGGCTTGCCCATCTCACGCCGGAATTTGCCCTCCAGTCCAATCTCTGGAAGATGACCGATGATATTGCTGAAGCGCTGGCTCCGTATCATGTTCCGATTGGAAGCAGTATCGACGGTCCCAGGGAGGTGAATGATCCCCAGCGTGGGACCGGATACTATGAGAAGACGATGAGAGGGTATGAGATCGCCCGTTCCCATGGTCTTACGGTCCGTTTCATCTGCACCTTTACAAACAGGTCTGTACAGCACCGGGAAGAGATCTTCGACTACTTTATGGAACAGGGATTCCCGATGAAGCTTCATCCGGCCCTTCCATCACTCCGGGATGACAGCCCCGAAGAATGGGCCCTCCCTCCGGAAGAGTATGGTGAGCTCCTCGTCTATCTCCTTGACCGGTACCTTGAGAACCTTGATCGGTCGGAGGTCATGAATATCAACGATCTCGTCCGGTGTGTCTTCACCCGGCATGGAACCGTCTGCACCTATGTCGATTGCATGGGAAGCACCTATGCAATCGGGCCTGACGGAGGGATCTATCCATGTTACCGGTTTGTGGGGATGCCAAAGTTCGTGATGGGATATGTCAGTGATACCCCGACCATGGAAGAGCTTGCAGAATCGAAGGGATGGAGACTGATGGAGGAGTACCGATCCTATGTCGATACCGCGTGTGGTGACTGCTCCCATATCAGCTACTGCCGGGGAGGCTGCCCCTACAATGCAATTGCACAGACTGGTGGAAGGATTGAAGGGGTTGATCCCCATTGCCCGGCATATACCCGGATCTTTGATGAGATCAATGATCGGCTGAACAGGGAGATGTACGAGGAGAACCCAATGTCAGGACGGAGTTCCCGGTTCCGAAAGAAGAAAGTGAAACCCGGTGTTCTTTCCCTGGTTCAGAAGATCATCTCCCGGTGATTATTTTATCTGATGAGATCGAAGAGGAAGTACAGGAACGCGACGATGGCGATGAGGATGATACCATATCCGCCGCCCTGGATGATCGTCTGTTCATCCTGGTAGTTCCTCCGCAATTCTTTCAATGATTCTTCATATTGCTGTATTGCCTGAGGATCTGAGAATGCCCTGACATATGGGAGGGCTGAGGTCTTCCATGCTATCCGGCATGCAACAGGCGGATTGGCAGATGCTTTTTGTACCACCGTGATCAGCGATCCGGCTCCCCTCCCGATCCCTTCTGCCCCATGGGTGAGCGGCTCAGCAGATAGCCATGTTATCCCCCGTCCCATTGCCATATAGAGACGGTCGATGTCTCCTTCCCATCCCTGCCCCGGCATCCGGAGTGGCCGGATAAGGAGGATGAGGAGGCCGGCTGTTGCGAGGATGCCGAGTGAGGCACCAAGGTGCGAAAGAGCAAACGGGTGGGCCATGGTTCCACCGGGGAGGTGATCCGTCAGAATTGTCGGGAAGACTCCGATGACGACGGTGAGAAGGGCCGCACCCCCCATAGCACAAAGCATCGGCACTGGTGCATCACCGGATGGACTCTCTTTGGGTGCAGCCCGGAAGAAGATAAGATAGAGGAACCGGAAGACGTAGATGGCTGTTATCACAGCCGTTACAAGGAGGAGAGGGGTGAGGAACGGTACTGCTGTAGCGGCTTCGAGGATCATCCCTTTTGTCGCCCCTCCGGAGAATCCCGGCACACCTGCCAGGCCAAGCCCTCCGATGATGGCAAAGAGTGCGGTCAGTGGCATCGCCTTTGCCATCCCGCCAAGCTCAGAGAGACGACCCCGTCCTGTGCGATAGATAACCGCTCCTGCAGCCATGAAGAGGAGCGATTTAAAGATGATATCACCTGCCATATGGGCGATACCTGCATCCAGTCCCGCAACCGTCCCCGCTCCGATGGCTGCAATCATATAGCCGCCCTGGCTGATGACCGAATACGAGAGGAGACGCCTGATATCATCCTGAAGAAGTGCGAAGATGGCACCATAGAGTGCCATCGCAGCTCCAATGTATGCAACCGTAACCCCCCATCCACCGATCATTGCGAGGAGGAAGACCGCCGCCTTTGTCGTAAAGATACAGAGAGCAACGGACCCCTCGATCGATGCCGCCGGATATGCATCAGGAAGCCAGGTATGAACCGGGATGGCGGCGGCGTTGACACCAATCCCGATCAGCATCAGGATAAGTCCCGCCCCATCACCGACCGGGCCGATGGCAGCGGTTCCTGTGGTGATGATCGTATGGACAATGCCGCCGAGGAGGCATGCCCCCCCGAAGATATGGAAGAGGAGGTAGCGGTACCCTGCACCTCCGGAACGGATATCATCCGAAGCCCAGATGATGCAGAGCGAGGCAAGGGCGAGGAGTTCCCAGAAGATGAAGATAGTAATGAAGTCGCCGGCATAGACGATCCCGGTTGCTGCTGCAATGGATGCAAGGATTCCTGCCATCTGAATCCCGCCGGGTTCCCGGTATGAGGCGTAGATGATCGCCATCAGCCCTGCCAGCGAGAATATAACTCCGGCAAGATGGCGGGCCGGATCGACCGTCAGGATGACCGTCTCAATTCCCGGCAGGATCTGGAGGGTGATCCCCCCCGAACTCTCCGGAAGAAGAAGAGCAGCCAGAAGGCCAAGAGATCCGATGGTGAGAGCCCAGAGGCTCCCGGCCCTCCCCTTCAGGAACGGGATGAGAAGGAGCCCCCCAAGATAGATGAGTGCAGGGGGAATCTCGATCATGGCACCATTCCCCCGCTGATCTCACCGATGGCGATCTCGATAAGATCAAGGAACGGCATCGTCGGGAAGAAGAAGATGAGCAGGGATATCGTCGCGGTGAGAACTATTGGAACGAGCATCGTCAGTGGAGGTTCTGATACACCGTTGAGTGCATCCTCCCTCTCCGGCTTCTCCATGATCATTGTGTAGATGATCGGCAGGAAGTAGGCGGCATTTAAGACCGCACTGGCGATGATCACGATGAGCAGGATCGGCACTCCGCCTTCGACCGCCCCGATGGCGAGGTAGATCTTACTGATGATCCCGGCGAGCGGGGGGAGGCCGCAGATCCCGATGGCGGCAGCAGAAAACATAACCACCGTCACCGGCATCTTCTGGTAAAGCCCCTTCATATCCGATATCGACTCTCTCCCGGCAGAGACGATGATCGCACCTGCGACAAAGAAGAGGGTGATCTTCAGGAACGCATGGATCGGGATATGCGCCATCGCTCCGGTCATCCCGGCGATGGAGAGCATCGATACACCGAGGAGGATGTAGGAGAGCTGGCTCACCGTCGAGTAGGCAAGCCTCCGTTTGAGGTTATCCTCGGTGAGGGCAAAGAGCGATGCGACGATGATGGTAAAGGAGGCGATCACGGCAAGCAGTGTCCCAAGCCCGAGTGCCGCCATCAGATCCATCCCATAGACCCAGCCGGCGATTCTGACAATCCCAAAGACACCCGCCGTCACGACCGCGACGGCATGGAGAAATGCTGAAACAGGCGTCGGGGCGATCATCGCCGCCGGGAGCCATGCATGGAGTGGCATCCATGCTGCCTTTACAAACCCGACCATGAAGAGGAGGAAGAGAACCTGAAGGACGAGTGGAGATCCGGTCCCCTCGAGGAATCCACCAGGGACAAATGCCGTTGCTCCGGTGAGCATATACGTCAGAACGACTGCTGCAAGGAGGAATATCCCTCCGACAAGGAGATATGCAAGGTATTTTCTGCCTGCCTTCATCGCCTCGGGTGTCTCGATATGGACGACGAGCGGATAGGTGATGATCGTCAGGATCTCATAGAATATGAAGAGGGTCAGGAGGTTTGCGGAGAATGCAATCCCGATGGCGGCAGCGATTGCAACTGCCATGCAGAAGAAGAATCTCGTCTGTGCATGCTCTTTCAGCCCTCTCATATACCCGATGGCATACAACGAATTTATGAGCCAGAGGACTGCCGCAACAAGGGCAAAGACCATTCCGAAGGCATCAACTTTCAGGGCGAAGTCCCCGCCCGGAACCATCGGTATGATCAGGAGGGTGATCCGGTTCCCCTGAAGGACGGTGGGGAGCATCGCAAGGACCGATCCGAGCATAGCGACAGCGGCCACGATCGTGACGCTCTCCCTGAGATTCTCGTACCGTCCGGTTATCAGGATCAGAATCGAGGCGAGCAGCGGAATTAAGATCGCCACCGCCGGCAGGATGCTGGTGATATCCTCCATCTCAGGCACCTCCAAGGAGGATCGCAGCGGCAGGGCCGATGATCTCCATTGGTATCTCGACAAAGATGCCGAGGAGGAGGCATAGGAGGGCAAGACAGACCATCGGGGCTATCATCGAAGCAGGTCCTTCAGATCCTGCCGTCTCTTCTCCTTTGTGATGATGATGGTCTCCAAAGTAGGCTATCTCGATGAACCGCCAGATATACCCGACAGCAAGGAGGCTCCCGATCAACAGGACTGCAGCATAGAGCCAGTGGCCTGCCTCAAAAGCACCAAGGACAAGGTAGTATTTACTCATGAACCCAATCGTTGGGGGAATCCCGATCATCGAGGCACCTGCAAGGGCAAACGCCGCACAGGAGATCGGCATCGTCTGGGCAACCCCTCGCAATTCGAGCATATTCGATGTCCCCATCCGGTAGATGATCAGCCCGGCGACCATGAAGAGGCATCCCTTCATCATAGCATGGCCGAGAATATGGAGGAGACCCCCCTCGAGCGCGATCTGGTTGGCGACACCGACGGCGAACATAATATACCCGATCTGGCTGATGCTTGAGTATGCGAGCATCCGTTTGAGATCATTCTGTGCAATTGCAAGGATGGCCCCGGCGACGATTGCAATTGTTGCAATCAGGAGGATGAACCCCGTCACCGGGAAGCTCTCGATGATATAGGCTGTTGTAAAGATCGTAAAGAGGATCCTGATCATCGCATAGACACTCACCTTCGCCATCACGGTTGAGATGATCACCGTCACTGCGGATGGTGACTCGGTATATGCATCAGGGAGCCAGAGGTGGAGCGGGAAGAAGGCTGCCTTGATGGAGAATCCTATCATCAGGAAGAGAAATGCCGCATGGACCGTTGAGAGCTCATAGACTGCCGGGAGGAGCATCGCAATCTCTCCCATGTTCAGCGTCCCGGTGGCGACATAGAGATAGCCGATGCCGAGGAGGATGAACCCTGCCGCGATCGATCCCATGACGAGGTAGTTGAAGCCTGCGACATATGACCGGCTGCTGCGTGTCCCTGCGATCAGGGTATATGCCGCAATCGAGGAGATCTCAAGGAAGACATAGAGGTTAAAGACATCCCCGGTGATCGTCATTCCGACGAGACCGATGAGGAGGAGCTGGAGCAGCACATAGAATGATACCGTTTTATCTGCCGGGATCTCTGCCTCGACACTCCTTCGTGCATAGACGATCGCGAGGAGTGCAAGCAGCATAATGGTGGAGAGGACAAATCCGCTGAAGCTGTCGATGACAAGCTCAATACCAAGCGGCGGAGCCCAGCCCCCGAGATAATAGCGGATGGTTCCGTCCTCTATCACCTGTCGGAGCATGACAAGCGAGGCAACGAACTGGCCGGTGATCGAGAGGAGCATGATCGGATAGCAGAGCTTCCGGTCATACCATCCTGCTGCAAGGATGAGGAGTGATGCAAGAATCGGGCCGATGATCAGAAGGATCGGGAGATGGTGGATGATACTCATCGCTCCCTCACCGCCTTCATCAGCTCATCCTCATCGATGACACCATACTCTTCATAAATTCGTACAATCAGGGAGAGGGCAACGGCGGTGATGCTCACTCCGACGACGATGGCGGTCAGGATAAGGACATGGGGGAGCGGGTTGACATAGAGTGCGTCCGGCCCCTCAGGCAGATAGATCGGCGCAGTTCCTCCGGTCACCTCTGCAAAAGAGATGTAGAAGAGGAATATTGCCGTCTGAAAGATATTCAGCCCGATGATCTTCTTGACCAGGTTCTGCTTTGCTATCAGCGCATAGAGCCCGATGAGCATCAGGATAATTGCCATCCAGTAGTTGTACCGTGAGGTGAAGAGGTCATAGGCGACTTCGATCACGCCGAACCACCTCCTGTATCTGCCATATCATAAATGATCGAGATCATGATCGCCATGACGGTGATTCCGATTCCTGCCTCTGCAATATCGATCAGGATTCCATGCAGGTGGGGTATCCCAAGTGCCGCCTCGATCACATTCAGCTGGAGGAAGTTGCCTGCATAGAGGATGGAGAGAAGCCCCACGGCAGCATAGAGTGCAATTCCAAAGATCGAGAAGATCATGATTCCCCTGTTATTGATCCTCTTTCTCACATCGGCAGCACCGAATGCGATGATCATCAGGATGAAGGCTGCGGCAAAGGCGACTCCGCCCTGAAACCCGCCGCCCGGTCCTGATGCACCATGGGCGATGACATAGAGGCCGAAGAGCTGGATGAACGGGACGGCAAGCCGGCTCACCGTCCTGATGACGACATTCTCCCTCATAATCTCCCTCCACGACGGAGGAGGAGGGCGACAGAGATGCCGGCTGTGAAGATGACCACCACTTCTCCAAGGGTATCAAACCCACGATAGCTGACAAGAATCGCAGTGACGATATTGGCAATGCCGGTATCTTTCTGCGTCTCCTGGATGTACATCTCCCCGGTATAGCTGGTTGCCGGGGAGGTGGGATCTCCAAATGCCGGCATATCCTCGACCGCCCAGAAGAGGATGATGCCGATGAAGATGACTGCGACAAGAGCTTTTATCTTCAATCTGATGACCTCCTTCTGGTCCGTGATATTGCCGCGATGAAGAGGACAGTCGTTATTCCTGCCCCAACTGCTGCTTCGGTGAATGCAACATCGACCGCATTCATCTCCGCCCAGAGTGCGGTCATGATCAGTGAGTATGCCGCGAGGATGATCGCTGCATGGAGGAGATCCCGGACGGTGATCGCCGCAATGGCGCAGCAGATCATAAAGAGGAGGAGGGCAAAGTCAAGTTCCCAGATCATCGCCGCTCCTCCCCCTTCACCCATGGTCTGATCCCGCGTGCATGTGCGGCATTGACAAGTGCATGCACCGCTGTTGGTGAGGATATGAAGATGAAGATTGCGAGAAGCAGGAGCTTCACCGCGATCAGCGTCATCCCTTCGTATAGGATGAACCCGATCAGCATCATCCCTTCTCCGAGTGTATCACATTTACCGCTCGCATGGGCGCGGGTATAGAAGTCAGGGAGCCTGATCAGGCCCACGGCACCAACGACCATGAAGAAGAGGCCGATGAAGATGAAGATAAGGGCTATCGTATTCAACACAGGCATCCTCTCCTGAGGTACTTTGCAATGGCAAGTGCTGCGATGAAGTTGATCATTGCGTAGATGATTGAGATATCAATGAATAATGGGCGTCCATAGATGAAACCGATGATCACAAGGAGGATGATCGTCTTGGTTCCGACGGTATTGACTGCTATCAGCCGGTTCTCCACCCCTGGCCCTGCAATGACACGGTAGAGGCAGAGAAAGATCGTCAGGATGAGGATGATCGCACTTGCATGAAAGATGTCAATCATGAGCCCTCACCAAATATCCTCGCCAGATTCTTCTGGATATCGCGCTCTTCGAGCAGCTCCTTCTCTGATACATCCCTAACGATGGCATGTACCAGAAATGTTCCTCCCGTGACATCTATGGTGACGGTTCCGGGTGTGAGGGTCAGTGAATTGGCGAATGTGGTTCTGGTTACGTCACCTGTAAATGGTGTCTCCACGGTGATGAACCCCGGATCGATCGGCATCGCGGGGTGGAGGATCCGGTATGCGACATCGATATTGGCATAGAGGATTGCGACCATCAGCCGGGGAATATAGAGGATAAATCGGAGAAACTTCCTGGCAGATGCAGCCATTTTGACGTCGGATCTGAAGAGGAGATCTCCTGAGATGAGCGTTACGATTCCACAGCAGATGATTCCTGCCGTGATATGGAAGAGATCCAGGTATCCTGACAGGATGAGCCAGAAGATCATCAGTATTACAAATGTCAGGGCCTGTCCTGCTCGTGATGGTCTTCCCGTATCTGTTGTTATTTTGACCCCTCCGGTATCTCCTTTCCTCTAAATTGGAGAGTGTCATTTATAAATCTGTGTCTCCAGAGTATCATCTGGAGATTACCATGAGTACAGTTTCCACATTGACCGGAGTTCCGGGGATGCTCCGTCCCTTTAAGGAGTATCTTACAGGAAAAAAGCTACCGGAAGGCTCTCAGATTGTCTATTATGGGTGTTCTGGGACATGCACGCCGTTTATTGAACTTCTCTCATATGCCACGCGGGATCTCGGGATGAAAAATGTCTTTGTTCCGCTCCTCGATGAGGCAGAAGCTCACAGTCTTCACGCGGTATCCGGCATTGGGATGCAGGTTGGAGAGAAGATAGAGGTCGATCCCGCTATCATCGTCATGATGGGGGGCCTTGCCATGCCCGGTGTTCCGGTGACTGCAGAAGAGGCGGCAGCCGTTATATCCCGGCATGGTGTGCCTGCTGCCGGTGTCTGCTTCATGAGCATGTTTGAGAAGTCAGGATGGCTCGATCAGGTTACCTTTGAGCTTCTCATCGATGCCACCATTAATCCAGTAACAATTACAAAAAATGTATAGAAATCTGCCGGAAATGGTGAAGGGGGCTTCCCCCTCTTTACGCATATCCGGGTGGGGCGCCATCATCTCTTTTCATAGAAAAGCGGTTTTCAAAGGCGGCCACTTCATCGGCGTACCGTGCGATGAGGTTAGGGTCGAGCGCATCTGCCGGGAGCTTTCTTGCTTCACTCACCAGGATCATCGTCAGCTGAAAGAGTGACTCCGGGGTCATCTTGAGATGTGCTGTTTTTCCGTTGTACTGGCTGAGAAAGAGATCGATCATCCAGTACTGCTCTCCCTCCCGCCGGTAGGTATTGATATCTGCGGTAAACCAGTCCTCATCAAGGGTGCCGACAGAGAGGGCATATGCCTCCTGTACCCGGTTTCCATAGAGGGCGGTCAGGTGTTGAAGGACTGAGACGGCTGCCCGCTTATCCTCATCGTCTCCGGTATGCTTGAGGATATCCTCAAAGAATGGTGCGGCATTAATGTGGCAGGCCGTTGCAACGACCATCGTCGAGCTGTGGCCAAGCACCATCGTCATGGCATTGACGATCCGTGAGAACATCCGGCGATCAGTCTGATCGACGAGATGATACTCAAGGACATCGCGAATCTGGTCAAAAATTGCCGGATTCTTTCGTATCGTCTCTCCGAATGCCTTGAGATCGCGGACGAAGGCATCGGGCACCGTCGGCTGTCTGCTCTCTTCGGATGCCTCCTCGTTCCCGACAGAATCATCTGTATCAGTATCTTCGCCTGCCTCAGGCGCCGGCGGGATATCGATATGGGGCTCCCCGGTGAGAAGAGGCTCTTCTTCGATTATATCATCTGCCATCCTTGATATGTGGATGGAGTAAGTTTATACCCCTTTTCGTCTGTTCCCGCGATCAGGCCTGACGGGGTTCTCAAAAGATGCAGAAAAAAAAGATTAGATGTATGGGTTCCGAAGTGCCTTTCCAACACCGTACTCGGTTGCACGGGATTCAAGGTACTTCTGGTTCTTTGTGATCTTGTCGGTTGCAAGCTTTGTGACAAGGTCGATTCCGGGTTTGACGGACTCGATCGGCTTTGTCTCAAATGCACCAGCTGCGATCGCTTTTGCCCAGATGTCGTCACCCTTTGCGGATCGAACGAAGATGGTTGACCATCCGTCAGGCGCTCCGACCGATCCCGTCGAGATGTCGGCAAGGTTAGCGACATAGTCGAGGCAGACGTGGCAGCCTGGCTGCTCGTATTTGTGGGTGACCTTCAGCGGGAGATCGACGGTTGCGCCGCGCTCGGTGTAGATCCAGAACTTGCCCTTTCCGATGTCGAGCTTCCTGACATTGTCGAGCTTGGTTGCACCATGGTCTTCGACGAGCTGGATGATTCCCTGGTAGGGGAAGTTCTCCATGCAGAAGATACCAACTGCGAGTGCGATCTTGTCAGGGACATCACGAAGACCGACCGGGTAGAGCTGGCCCTTCCGGAGTGCCTGCATCTGGCAGGGAGTTCCGACGACACCGACCTTGTCGAGTCCGTAGCTCCGGGTTACCTCTTTGATAAGGGACATGTTCGGCGAGATCGAGTAGCGGGTACCGCGGGATGCCATAAGCTCCTCACGGGTGGTTGCGACCATCGGCTCGGGCTTGAACGGTTCGTCGCTTGGACCTGCAACGATTGCGCCGTCGATGATACCCGCATCAAGCGCGTATGCAAAGAGCTGGGTGACAATACCGCCGTCCTGTGCTCCACGAAGGATCTCGGGGTCTGTGCTGCGTGCTGCAACGACCTGTTTGTAGTTACCAAGTACCATTTCTTCTCCCTCCTCAGGGCTGCATAGCAGCGTCTATTGCGTCCATGATCGCCTCATACTGGTTGACCACGTCGAAGCTGAAGAAGCTCCGCGGGCACTGGGCATAGCATGCACCGCACTTGATGCAGAGGTCGCGCTCGATCTGGGGCTTGCCGTATTCCATGCTGATTGCACGAACCGGGCAGGCTGCTGCACATGAGCCACAGCCCATGCAGAGACCCTGGTTGATGACCTGGGTCATGATGTCGCATCCACAGGCTTCGGTGCCTGCTTTTGCAAGGTTCATGAACGGTGTCAGGTATGCTCCTGCAAGTGCTTTCTGCTCGTCGTTTCCTTTCAGCAGCAGGTACGCCATGACACAGACGTTTCTGATCTGCTGCGGTGTCGGTGCACATCCGGGGATGTAGACATCGACATCGATGAGATCGCCGATCGGCAGGAAGCCCTCATGCTGGGGCTGGTTCATCTGACCGCCACGGCAGAATCGTGTGATGTTGCCATAGCAGGCGCATCCGCCGAGTGCTACGACGATCTTTGAATTCTTTCTTGTCTCGATGATCTCCTCGACTGAAAGGTGGTCATTAATACAGACCGACCCCTCCACAAGGGCGACATCCATCTCAGGGATATGCCGGACATCTGCTAATGTGAGACAATAGACGAGGTCCGCATATTTGTCAAGAATTGTTAACAATCCTTCATAGTTATCTGCAAAGGACACCAGACACCCGGTGCATCCACTCATGTGTACGTGTCCTACAGTAATCTTCTCAGCCACTGGCTTCTCCTCCTTAGGTTCTTGTATAATTGACGCCTTTTTTTCGACAATTACGTCAGCCGGCTTCTCTGTCGCAGGCACAGACTCTGTCTTAACAGGCTCTGCCTTCTGGACAGCAGGTTCAGGCTTTTCATCCTTCTTCCCCTCACTGACGTCGTGTTTACCGAATAACAGGGCCTTGAGGGATTCAAGAATTCCCATTTTCCACCCCTATCTCCTTCAATACAACCTGAATCGTCCGGGGTATAGCTTCCTCGACCTCCTTTGAAATACTGAGTTCAAAGTCGGCTGAAGGTACATTCTTTGGCTGGCACCCGATGACCATGATATCAATGGTATCCTTCAGGCGTGTGAGTGGTTCAGTGAGATCCCATGAATGGGCATCACGGTAACTGCCGGGTGGCAGGTCCTCAGCCCGGAGCTTTGTGAGCGTTCCGGGTTCTGCGCCGAAGTCGACGATATCGATGATTATCAGCTTCTTTGTGACTCCGTTGTCGAGCATCGTAAAGCAGAAGTGAGGGCCGCCAAGGCCGACATCGACTGCTTTTACATTGTCGGGCAGTTCATATGCCTTCAACCGCTCCACAACCTCAGGACCGAAGCCGTCATCGCCAAAGAGCATGTTGCCACAGCCGGCGATGACTATCTCGGGGTACAGCTCATCCATGAACGCACTCACTCGAGGAGCTTCTCTGCTACGAGCCTATTGTCCTCATCTATGACGATCATATGGGTCGCACAGGAGACACAGGGGTCGTAGCCACGGACGATCATCTCGCCTAGCTGCCAGGGTGCTCCTTCAAGAGCCCGGCTGCAGGTCGGGAAGTTCCAGGTCGTCGGAACGAGCATCGAGAACCATTCAACCTTGCCGTTCCTGACCTTTGCCAGGTGCGTGTCACAGCCTCGTGGGGCTTCGTTTGCAGCCCATCCGATTGATCCGTCACCCTGTGGGATTACGTCCGGAACGACCGCACCTGAGCAGTTCAGTGCGTCTGCTGCCTCAATCATCTTGTAGACAGCATCCATGAGTTCCATCTCACGTGCAATATGCTGGCCTATTGTTCCCTTCTCGTCATAGTTCTTGTACTGAACCAGACGTGCACGGGGACCGACCTCGACGGGCTGGCCGTCATAGAGTGGAACACCGGTGCAGGCCTCCATCTGCGGCCAGGCCTTTGTACCTGCCTTTGTGGTGCCGCCGACCGGGTATGATGGGTCTTCGAGGGTGATCTCTTGCTCACCCATGTACCAGTCCCATGGCCGGACTTCAGTCCAGCGCTCAGGGAACCAGGTCGGGTTCTCATCAAGTGAGCTGCTACCGTAGACAGGGTCTACTGCCATGTATCCCTGGTTGTGGTATCCAAGATCCTTTGGTATCGGGATCTCTTTTCCACCGACCTCTGTCCAGTCGCGCTTCTGGAAGTTCCGGTAGATTGCAATCATGAACTCCATCTGCTCGCGTGCAAGCGGTAGCGCCATCTTTGCAAGATCATTGATCTTTGCCCTTGCCCGTGGGGTGATGTTAGTGTACATACCGCCGACACGGGGGTTTGATGGGTGAACCGCTTCGCCTCCGACGATCTCACCGACCGTCTGGCCGACCATTCGGAGGGTCTGGATACGCTTTGCAACGCTTCTGACCGGCTCCTCTGGGGAGAAGGGGTTGATCTTTGTGTCTGTTCCTGGAAGATACATATCAGGTAATGCCAGGATTTCATGCAGTGCATGGCTGTGGAGCCTGTTTGCACACTGGAGAATCAGCCTGAGAAGATATGCATCCTCTGGGATCTCACATCCGATTGATGCCTCCATCGACTCTATTGCAGCGAGGGTGTGGGCAATCGGACAGATACCACAGACACGGGATGCGATCTTTGGGACCTGCTCCATCGTCTTGCCGATGGCAAGCTTTTCAACACCCCTGACAGGGGTAATGGAGATCCAGTCTCCGCGCTCGATGATGCCGTCATCATTGACTTTCAACACGAGCTTGGAGTGGCCTTCATGCCTTGTGGTTGGGGAAACTTCTACTACTTTCGACAATGTTATCGCCTCATCCAAAATGTGGTGATCGATTTGCTGTACATTATATATTCCTGTGCGGTTATGACACGTACCAAGGTACGCTGAAAAGAATTGGATCGATATCGTTAATTATAGTTTTTGATGTCAGACAGGGCCTGATCGACATTATATATAAAAAAGTAATACTTGGTATTACAAAAAATACGGGTTGTTCAAAAACACGCTTATTTTGCAATTTATCCATATATTTTCTCGTATTGGATGAAAAAAGGGGTGTGCGCTCTCTTTTACGACAATTTTAAATTATAAAAAAATTAAAATATTATTCGAGTTTGTTTCCTCCGGATCTGGAAAAGGAGCATCAGCCCCAAAAAAAGAGTGTTGCCGTGAGCAGCACTCCGGAGGGATGATGTGGTTCTTTACTCGCCATTCAGCTCTGAATAGAGCTCGGCAAGGGTGGCATGACGTTCTGCATAGGCATCATGCTGATGAATACTCTCTTCATTCGTCTGTTTAATCGTCACGTAGGCATCCCCAGGGAGGTGGCCGAATGTTGATACGACCTTCTTTGCCATCTCCCTGACACAGTCCTCGACGAATCGTGGGTTTTTATGTGCTTCCATTACAACGTAACTCTCGTCACCCCGCTTGAGGAGCTCATAAATCTTCCCACTCATCGACTCCTTGAGGACGTTAATGACATCCTCCAGAGGGACGTGCTGATCATCGTCTGTCTCGATGCAGAGGAACCCTTTTCCACGCTGGTTATGGGTTGCCATGGGTACTTCATCGAAGAATCTGCCCATCTTCTCTGCATCAACACCCAGGCTCTCAAGGACGATCATGGCATGATCCTTCATGATATTCTGGGCACATGGGCAGGCAGTCATACCGGTTACCTCTGCACCGATGCTCTTTCTGATGATCGGCTCCCTGCTCGTCCGCTGGGCGATAGCCCTGGCATGGACCGTCACGACTTCATGGCACTGGGTTCCGGTAACCGGAGTCTCCCTCTTCACCATGAACTCGCTCTTCATCCGGACCTCGGTTCGCTCGGCATACTCATGCCGGTCGAGGAGTTTCCGTGCAACAGTGCTGCAGACCTCCTCGATCTCCTTAACTTCTCCACCGATTGCCTTATCCATGACATCATCGATGACCTCGAAGTTCCTCGAAAGGTTTGCACCTTTAAGGGAGCCCGGGAGATCGACGAAGATATCAAAATTTGATATAAAGATTGCCGGCCGCTTTCCAGCCCGTGCAACTTCAATCAGTTTTCTTACATTACGTACGCCCACCCGGCTCAGATTGATCCGGATATCGGGGATAGTGGACTGAATATCTGACAGTTCCATGCGAAAAGACCTCTATGTCGTATCTTCTTGAGAGAAGACTCAGATGATAAAAGTACAGTCAGGTATGAGCCGGAGTATAATATATTTATGTAGGCTCAAGCCGCATATACTCTGGAATACCTATGGTTCAGAAGTACTATGACGCAGACGCCGATCTCTCGTACCTCAAAGGGAAGAAGATCGCCGTCATCGGCTACGGCTCACAGGGCCGGGGCCAGGCATTGAACCTCCGCGACAGCGGGCTTGATGTCATCATCGGGCTCCGCCCCGGAAAGAGCTGGGATGAAGCAAAAAAGGATAATTTCGAGGTATTTTCGGTTTCAGATGCCGTGAAGATCGCCGACCTTGTCCAGATTCTCCTCCCTGATGAGGCGCAGGGTCCCGTCTTCCGCTCGGAGATCGGTCCGTTCCTCCGTGATGGTGCATCCCTTGTCTTTTCCCATGGGTTCAACATCCACTACGGCCAGATTGTTCCGCCCGAGGGTGTGGACGTCTTCATGGTCGCTCCAAAAGGGCCCGGTTTCATGGTCAGACGAACCTATACCGAGGGCAATGGTGTTCCGGCCCTCATCGCTGTCTATCAGGATGTCTCAGGCAATGCCCGGAATCTTGCCCTGGCATATGCAAAGGGGATCGGATCAGCCCGCGCGATGATACTTGAGACGACCTTCCGCGAAGAGACCGAGACCGACCTCTTCGGAGAGCAGGCCGTTCTCTGCGGCGGTATCACCTCGCTCATCAGGGAAGGGTATGAAACCCTCGTTGATGCAGGCTACAGCCCTGAGATGGCATATCTTGAGGTGCTCCATGAAACAAAACTCATCGTTGACCTCATCTACGAAGGCGGCTTCACGAAGATGCGCCGGTATATCAGCAACACCGCCCAGTATGGCGACCTGACCCGTGGCCCCCGTGTCATCGGTCCTGAGAGCAGGATGGCGATGGAGGAGATCCTCTGCGAGATCCAGAATGGAACCTTTGCCAAGGAGTGGATCCTCGAGAACATGGTCAACCGCCCCGTCTTTAACGCGCTCACCCGTGCCGACGAAGAGCACGAGATTGAGGCTGTTGGTGCCGAACTCCGGAAAGATATGCCACAATTTAAGAATTTATAAATAATTCTTCACACTTTTTAAAAAACCTTATTGCCAATAAGAGAGATATACGGCGCTATGCGCTCCATTTGTATCTATCACAGCGAGACGGGTACTACGCATGCGGTGATGAACGAGGTTGTCCGGTCCATCGCTTCCGAATCTCTCAGGGTCCGGGATCTGGCAGGGTATTCTAAAGCGACGATGTTTCTTCTCGGCGCTCCGCGTGCACTTCTCGGTGCTCATGCCAGGATTGAGCCCTCGTCGTTCGATCTGGATGGATATGATCTTGTCATCATCGGGTCACCCGTCTGGGCATCCCGGCCGACTCCGGTGGTCAATGCGATATTCTCTTCGCTAAAGCATGCATCCGGCAAAAAAGTGGTTCTTGTCTGTACATCCGGCGGCTCTCCCGGTTATACCCTGAAGATAATGGATGAGCGTGCCCGGTCTCTTGGCATGGAGGTTCTCGGGAGGTTCCATATCGCCCACTCAATGCAGGGGGGGAGGGATGATGAGGAGCAGAACGCCCTCAAAGAACTCCTCTGGGATATTGCACGATCCTAATCGATCCTCATCAGATCCCCAATCGTCGAGGCGGACCTGGCCAGATCCTCATCTGTCAGCCGTATCGTTTCATCCCCTGCGAGGATTGTGAGGGCGTCTCCACCAACCGTTCCAAGGATGGTATGGGGGAGATCCCTGAGGATTGTTCTGTCATTGACGGCGACAAGGAAACGTGCATAGGATTCGGAGAAGAGGGCCCCGATCGGATCTCCCCTGATCTCAACGCTGCAACGCGGTGCGATCTTTGCCAGTGCGGTGAGGAGGCCGCCCCTGGAGAGATCGGTCACTGCCGCAAACCCGCCCGACCGGACCATATTCCGGATTGAGACGACGATTGCGGGATCGCCGGCCTCCGGGGCATCGCCGCCGCATCCGGTGATGCAGTCGAGGATCGAGCCGCCAAACTCCGGCTTTGTCGTCCCGATGAGGGCAAGGATCGTTCCATCTTTTGGAGGTGTTCGTCTGATCACCTCACCTTTTCCGATCATCCCAAGCATCGGGGTTGGCTTGATCTGGGTGTCAAACTCATCACTCTCATTATACAATGAGACATTGCCCCCGACGATCGGAGCATCAAGAAGCCGGCACATCTCCCCCATTCCCGCAATCGACTCTGCAATCTGCCAGTTAATCTCAGGGTGGACAGGGCTTGCGAAATTGAGGCAGTCAACGGTGCAGATCGGCTCTGCCCCATAACAGGCAAGGTTAGAGACATTCTCAAGCACCGCATTTGCTGTTCCGTCACGGGGACGGAGGTGGATATGGCGTGGATTGCATCCGCAGGTGAGGTAGAGCCCGTCTCCATCAAGCCGGATACATGCTGCATCCGGGCCGAGAGAGACGGTTCTGAGCTGGACATCATGATCATACTGGGAGAATACCCAGTCCTTTGCAGCACACTCGGGGTGAGCGAGTACCTTCAGGCAGAGGGTTCTGATATCCTCATCCGGACGGGTGAATGGCTTCTCGAGTGAATATGGCTGCATCCCGCGGTCGCATGCCGGAGCACCCCCGACGAGGAGATCGATCGGGAGATCGCAGACGACCGCACCCTTGAACTCGACGATATATCTGGGCTCGGCTATCACCTCTCCGACATCCGCCCAGGCGAGATCGTACTTTTCAGCGATCGAACCGATCAGTTCGACATCCTCGGGGGCGACCTCTGCAAGCATCCGCTCCTGTGATTCTGCGAGCATGATCTCCACCTCGTTCATCCCGGATTCCCGAAGTGGAACATTGTCAGCAATAATTCGTGCACCCAGGGTGCTGGACATCTCACTTGATGCACCGGCGAATCCGGCAGCCCCAAGATCCCTGCATGCACGGATCTTTCCGGTGCTGCACATCGCCATGGTCGCATCGATGAGGAGTTTCTCGATATAGGGGTCGCCGACCTGGACGCTGGGGCGGTCTTCCGCCTCGGCATCCTCTGAGAGATCACGGGATGCAAAGGATGCGCCGCCAAGCCCGTCTCTGCCTGTTCTGGCTCCATAGAGGATCAGACGGTTCCCCGGGGTCTTGACGCGGCCGGTTATCACGTTCTCTGGATCAAGCATTCCCACGGCGACGACGTTGACGAGGGGATTGCCCCGGTAACTCTCGTCAAAGATGAGATCTCCCCTGACAACCGGAACACCGATACAGTTGCCGTAATCTCCGATGCCGGATACAACATGCTCAAAAAGACTCTTCGTCTTCTCTGAATCGAGGGTGCCAAAACATAGGGGATCCATCAGGGCGATCGGCTTTGCGCCCATTGAGATGATATCGCGGACGATCCCGCCGACACCGGTGGCAGCACCATCGTATGGATCGACGTAGCTTGGATGATTATGGCTCTCCATCCCGATTGCAAGCGCGACCTTCTCTGAGAAGGAGACGATCGCCGCATCATCTCCCGGTCCGATGATGACATTCTTCCCATCGGTCGGGAGGGTTCTGAGGAGGGCTTTTGTGGATCGGTAGCTGCAGTGTTCACTCCAGAGATTCTCAAAGGCAGCAGCCTCAAGAGGTGTTATATCCCTGCCGAGTTGTGAGCAGATGGCCATGTGGTCTTCGGAGGATAGCATTACCAAGAGAGGTCAACCCGGAAGGAGAAAAAGCATCTCACACCCGATCCGATACCATCCTTTTTACAGCCTGCCTCCCATATAGTGAGCATGGTCGATTCGTACGAGGAATTATTAAAGAGGGCGTACACCGACATCACCGAACCGACGGAGACGGGGGAGCGTTTCGTCGTGCCGCAGGTGAAGTCGTACCTTGAGGGGAAAACAACTGTTCTTGAGAACTTTTCAGAGATAGTTGGGACACTCAGCAGGGATCCCGATCATCTGATGAAGTTCATGCTCGGTGAACTCGGGACTGCCGGGAAGATCGATGGCAGCCGGGCAATCTTCAATGGAAAATTTGAGACCGATGTACTCACTGCAATCGTGAAGAACTACATCGATGACTTCGTCATCTGTACAGAATGCGGCAGGCCGGACACCCGGCTCGTCAAGGATGATCGGATCATGATGCTCAGGTGTGATGCCTGCGGAAGCCATCGTCCGGTGAGGAAGCGCAGGGCACGGACCGAGGTGAAGGGGACGAGCCTTGAAGAGGGGATGGAGCTTGATGTGGATATCGAGTCGGTCAGCCGCCGTGGAGACGGAGTTGCCAAACATGGAAAATATATCCTCTATGTGACCGGTGGAAAACCAGGACAGAAGCTGAAGGTCAAGATAACCAAGATATCAGGGCAGGTCGCATTCACCCAGCGGCTCTGAAACATCTCTTTTTTTAGAATCTTTCACGATCGCCCATCTTCAGATATAATGGAATATCATGGTGTTTATATATGTTTCAGCAGGAAAAAAGAGCGTCATGGTATCCGATGTTCTGGATAACCTGATTTTTTGTGTTCTCCACGCGGTGCATGGAGAAGGTCAGTCGTCTTCTCTTTCATCACTTTCCATTTCAACAGTCTCTTGTGGACTATTATCCTGTTCGGCATAGACAGGCCCGGTATTCTCCCAGAACCGATCATCCTGAATCTCTCCAGCTCCGGAGGATCCGGATCCCTTCATTACAAAGATATAGCCAATAGCAGCTATAACAATTCCAAGAACAAATCCTGTTGATCCGATCAGGAAGGTCATGATCAGGATGATTGCAATGGCTGCATACAGAAAGTTCTTCTTTTTCCCTTCTAATGGCATAACCCTTCCTTTTCCATATATCCTTATAAAATTTTCCAATTGTTAAAAAATATTTATTTTATTATATTGATATGTGTAATGATATTCATTGTAGAGTTGGGAATGATTCAGAAATAATCATTGTCCGTGTCTTGACAAAAGAATGTAACAGGGGAGGAAAAAAAAGACTGGGCCATAATGTCTGATATCAGGCAGATCCTACCTGGGTGATCAGCTCATTACATGATCTGCTGATCCGATCGCATGCCTCTCTGATGGCAGTGATTGGATCCTTGCTTCCATCGGTGGTCACCAGAAGCTCGGGGTCAGAGAACTGATACTCAATTACATATTTGGCAACATTGACTGCCGGATCCCTGAGGATCTCATCGGCAAGAAGGTTCATGAAGGTGTGATTCTCTCTGACGAGCACCATTCTGACTTTATTTTTTTCAAGCTCCAGGATTTTCAGGTGCATGGTATAGATCATTTGGCATGGAAACTATATTAGATATTGGTGGGCTCAAAAGGTGAAGGTCTCCATATCCGATCCGCTGTGTGGCATATCCCAGGAGATCATATGGCTCATATGGACACATCGGAACGTTTTTGGCTTTAGCTCTTCTGCGAGCTCTATGGCATCGTCAAAATTCATATGTTTCCCGATACTGATGCCCGGCGGGGCGAGTGCGTCAAGAAGGAGCAGGTCGGCCCCCTCCATGCAGGCGAGGCTCTCTGCAGGGATATCCCTGTTCGTATCAGATGAATGAACAAAGATCCCGCCCTCTGACTCTACCCTGACTCCATAGGTCGGAGCACCGGGGTGGGAGACCGGGAAGAGCGTTATTGCAAGGCCAAAGAGGGAGAACGGGGTGTATGGCATAACCGGATGTCGGGGAGAGGGGAGGAAAGAGAAGATACCGCCGCAATACTCAAGGACTTCCGGGGCAGCATACATCGGAGGAGGGTGCTGGATCCGGTAGAAGTCTCCAAATCCCATGAAGTGATCATAGTGTCCATGCGTCCAGATGCCTGCATCGATATGGGGTGATCCGGTTCTGAGGAGCTGCACCCGCATATCCGGCGACGTATCGATGATCAGGTGTTTCCCCTCATTTTCGATGAGGACGGATGTCCTGAGCCGCTCTCTCCCCTCACTCCATGCTGTACTGCAGTTTTCGCAGGAACACCCAATCTTCGGAGTCCCGATTGCATCCCCTGTTCCAAGGAGGGTGATCTTCATGAAACGACCAGTCCGCCTTTCCGCAATGCATTTCTCCGGTCAACAAGGAGCATCCCCTGCTCGATATCCACCCCGGTGATCTCCTCCCTTCCATCGATCAGACCGACCATTACGGCTTCTTTTACCATCAGCCTGAGATCCGCACCAGAAAATCCCTCCGTTCTGAGTGCCAGGGTTGTGAGATCCATGGAGATATCAATATCCCGTGTGATCGCCCCAAGAATCTTCTCTCTCATTCCCGCATCCGGGAGGGAGAATGGGAGCACCTCGTCAAATCGTCTCCATACCGCCTCATCAAGAATTCCCGGATGGTTTGTTGCTCCGATAAAAAGCACTCCTGATCGGATAAGGCTGACATGATCGATACTCATCAGAAGGGTATTGACTGCACGCTTCATCGCCCCATGATCATCCGAGTCCCTGGTTCGTGCCACGTAATCGAACTCGTCAATGAAGAGGATACAGGGGGAGAGCTTCCTTGCGATCTCAAAGATGCGGTCGATATTCTTTGAGGTCTCTCCCAGGTACTGTGAGGTGATCATGGAGAGCCTGACCTCCAGGATCGGCATGTGGAGAACTTTGGCAAGCGAGAGGGCAAACGAGGTCTTCCCGGTACCTGGTGGTCCAAGGAAGAGAAGCCGCCCGATCTGGTAGATCTGATGTTTTCTGAGGTACTCCCTGTTTTTGAGAGCAACCTTGATCTTTTCGATCACTTCAAGCTGTTCGGATGTTGCGACAAATACCTCAAGCGACTCCTCAATCTCCTCGGGCGCGCGGAATGTCACCAGCCCAAGCGCCTCTTTCATCTCTTCAGATTCCGCAGCGATGGGCTCGATTCTCTTCTCAAGGAAAGCCCGGCTGTCCTCATACAGCGGGTTCTTCTCCCGTGCAGCATCATAGGTGATACCGCTGATACCTGCCTTCTCGTAATAATAGGCGAGGGCCGGATTGACTTCTGCCATGGGTCTTCCACCCTTGTCAAGGAACCACCGGGCCGCACCGTCGAGAGTGGTGATCGAGAGGCGCTTTCCAAAGTCGTCGAATCCGACGAATGGATTTGTACGCACGAGCTGATCTGCATCTTCGACTCCCAGAACCCGCCTGGCGGTACTGTTACTGATGATAAAGGGCCGGTTCAGTTCAGAACCATTTTTACCAACTCCGAATGCCTCCCGGTGCTGAGGGGTGAGATCAGGGATGCCAAGTGATATCTCATGGTTGACAATCTCCGCAGTGAGGAGAAGCTCCATGAGCCGGAGGGTGGTGTGGTCTGCCATCTCCATATATTAACCTTACATATTCTCTCTGCTGTCGAATAAGGGTATCTCACCGGGTAGTGACGATACACCCGTCTTCGGTCACGATGATCGTATGTTCAGCCTGGGATACAAGGGAGCCGGGAATATCCTGGAGAACAGGGTATGGCCTGATGATGCCCTGCCGGATAAGGGTGGTGAGGGCGAGATCAGCCCGGCTGGTTGTCAGCCATCGCCTGGCAAACGGCAGACCGCGGCGATCCCTGATCTCTTCAAGGATGCGCCGTGCAGCCGGAGGGCGGACCGGCTTTACCGCTATCTGCGAAAAGATCTCGCACCTGTTCCCCTCACTCACCCGCCCTGAGCCGGTGGATGCAAACGGCTCGATTGCGATGACCATTCCTTCCTTGAGGAGAGGTCCCCCGGATGATCCGATATTTGGAATTGACGGGGCGGCATGGAGGGAGAACCGGGCAAGACCATGGCCGGTCAGGTTGGCGACCGGGCGGTATCCCCGCATGGTGATCGTCTCCTGGACGGCCGCTCCTATCTCCCCGGCAGATGTCCCTGGCCGGGCAAGGGAGATTGCGGTATCGAGGGCGGCGCGCGATGCCTCGATAAGATTCCCATGGTCTCCAAGATCGATGGAGACTGCTGTATCTGCAATATATCCATCAATATGGATGCCAATATCAAGTTTAACGAGATCCCCTTCCTGGAAGATTCGCTCATCACCTGGTCCGGCTGTATCATGTGCCGCTGCTTCATTGATGGAGATATTCGGCGGGAATGCTATCCCCGCCCCGGCATCTGCGACCATTGAACAGACCGAGTCTGCAATGTCCGAGAGGAGTACTCCGGGGGTGATCTGTCCTGCCCCATCAGCAAGTATTCTCTTTGCAAGGCGGCCAGCTTCGCGGTACTGTTCAATTATTTCATCATTCATATACAGAAGACCTCTGGAAATCTGGTAAAGCGGTCAAATCCATACTTTGTCACTGCACCCATATCCTCGATACGGACCCCGCCGACTCCGGGGTAATATAATCCCGGCTCAATCGTGATGACATTACCGGCTGCAAGCGTGCTGCCGCGGCTACTGAGACCGGGTGCCTCATGCACCTCAAGGCCAACGCCATGCCCGAGGCTATGGACAAACCCGTTGGGCTCTGTCTCATACCCTGCGTCACGGAGGTGGGAGGCGACCGCCTGATAGATGACCGATCCGTCTGCTCCATCACGGACAAGAGAGAAGGCGAGGATCTGTGCATCTGAGACTGCTGCATGCATCTCCCGTATCTCAGGGGTGGCTTCGCCCCGGACAACGGTCCGTGTCATATCCGCAAAGTACCCGGTCTCTTCGTCCTGGGGAAAGATATCGATGATGATCGGTGCATCTGCGGTGATCGGACCGCTCCCCCGCAGATGGACATCCGCGGTCTCCTCGCCTGAGGCGACGATTGTATCCATTCCGCGGCAGCCATGTCTGAGAAGTGCCGAGTGAATGCCATATCTGACCATCTCTGATGTGAGGACCTCCCCCTCCGGTGTTATCAATTGGTCATGAACCGGCTCTGATCTCTGAATCATCGAGATTGCTCTGTTCATCGCATCTTCGGTAGCCTGCTGCACCCGACGGATCATCCCCATCTCCTGAGGGCTTTTGATGGCCCGGAGTGTCGATAGTGCATCCCTTTCAACAGATACGGATCTGAGAGGCTCAATCTCCATTGCAAGCCCGAATGGAAAATCGGGAGGGAGCAGAATATGACCACCGGCAAGATCCGCAATGACCCTCGCGGTCGCCTTCAGAGGATCAGGTTCGTCCTTCAGAATGGTGAAGAATCCTGCATCTGCCCTGCTCATCACCGAGCAGGGAGACTCAAGGCCCGCCCTGTGAACCTCCATGGCAGGAACAACAATAGTGCCCCGCTCCCCAATTCGCTTCAGATAGATGATCGGATCGCTCGTCCGGAACGAGGTGAGGTACCGGAGTGTGGCATCCGCCGAGGTGCCATAGGCGACGAACGCCTCTGCCCCGGCCTTCTGCAGGGCATCATCGAGTGCATCCATTCTTTATTATATGGTGCAGGAGGTGATGTATCTTCGGAAAAGGGATCAGGTCTGGCGTGCTTCTGCCCGGGCGAATGCTGCATCTGCCCGGCTGATTGCGGATGCCGCATCCCGGGAGAGGGTGTTTCCGCTCTCAAGGTATGCAATCGCCTCCCTGCTCTCCCCCCGGCCCGCTTCGACCTCGTCGATATAGTGGGAGAGGGATGAGAGGCGGCCGATGAAGGCGTTCTGGGCATTCCACATCTCCTCATCATATACCCGGAGATCCCAGGCATTGGCAATCGCATCATCCCTGCCTCCCCCTTCGAGGCTCTCTGCAACCTCAGAATACCTGACGACATCAGATGAGAGGAGGAGGTGCTTTCCGGCAAGATCCATGAGGAAGGTCTCTTCACGCATAATCTGGGTTCTGAGGATCCGGGTGTTTGGTGTGGCAGAGTCGAGTTCGATATTCCAGAGATCGATGCCGATCGTATAGACGAGGATATAGCTGTCAAGGCTGTTCCTGTGTGCTTCCTTTGATGATCGCACCTCCTTCCATTCCGAATCAAGGTCATTGTTTTCAACACATCCGGATGTACTAACAAAAAGAAGGAGGACGAGGATCATTCCTGCCATCAGCCAGAAGAAGCGACTCGCCCGCATGGTTCAACACTAGAGTATGAAGTGATCAAATATAGTTATATCTTTTATTGATGCCCGAATTTTGAGAACCAATATCATTTCTGGTCTTCCATGGGGGGTTCCTTAAATCCACTATCTGGACCGGCTTTTATGATCGTGCATGCTATCTATTGGCAGGGCATATAATGATCCATGGATGAGTCAGCCAGGCAAATCTTCAAGTTTAAGTATATTAAGCTCGTCATGATGCTTAATGTCCTCATCTTCTCTGTTGCAGCAGCTATTCTTATCTTCTTCATCGTCCCTCCGGAATATGCGCTCCGAATGCCGGTTGTTGCCGCCCTTGCGGTTATCGCGGTGGTTACCGGAGTTGTCACCCGGAAGAGTTACATTGAGACGAAGAAGTGGCTTGATATTCATGGAAAGTCCGCATAAAGGGGTTATATGGGGTTGATACCGGGTGCTTGAAAAGATCGGTGATGAGATTGACCTGATCCGCCGGCACCTGATGGTTGCCCGTGCGGTCGTGGCACATGAACCGATCGGGATCATCAAGCTCTCCGATGTTCTCGGAGAGCCCCAGCACCGGGTGCGCTATTCCCTGCGAGTCCTTGAACAGATGGGATATATCCGCCCCTCTCCCCTGGGTGCGTATGCGACCCCGGAGACGAGGCAGATGCTCGCCAGCCTCTCTGAAGAACTTGATCTCCTCATCGCCACCCTTGAGGCGATGAAGCGTGATGGTATTGGGAATGTTTAAATGTCTTGAAGGGCAATTATTTTAGGCAACTCTGTGCCGCCATAACTCAGTTGGTAGAGTGACTGGCTGTTAACCAGTATGTCACAGGTTCGAGTCCTGTTGGCGGCGTCGCTGGATCATCATTGATCCAAATGATTTTTCTTTTTTTTGTTATTCTTGAATTGATGCCAATCTCCCTGACGGGTTTGACCAGATCACTGAGGTGCCAAAGAAGGTTCGGGATCTTGGGATGAAGCTGAAATTTGATCTATCTCCCCAGTGGAAGCATAGCCTGGAGTGGATTAAAACGGGGCGAATCGTGACTGAATCTCCTGAGGAGATGCGGTTTCAAAAAAGAGCTCTAAGGCCTCATGAAGGTTATTACGGGCTTCTTCAACTGTATCACCCTGGCTTGAAATGTCGTATTCGGGGCAGAATGATACATAGCCATCGCCTTCCTTTTCAATAATGGCTGTAAGCTGTATTTGCATTTTTCATCTCCCGTATTTTGTTATACTATCTTTCACGACACCATAAAATTTCCTTCGACTGAGTTTGTGTCTCAGAAGTATGGACTGCAGGATAACGGATACTCATCTGACACGAACCTGACAGGACCAGGGATCTTCTGTTTGAGGTGTGTCTCGTATCTGTATCTCATTGACCTCCGTGATTCCACTCATCATCGTAGCATCAAACCACTATTTTATAACATCAATGCATACAGATCATCATGCAGAACCATGATCATTGCAGGTACATGCACCTCAAACAGGACTTCTCATTAGAGGATCTCGCAGCATTTCATGGCCATCTTGGGCCTTTCATCGTCATTGGATACAGGATTGGAACGTACGTCCGGGATAATTTCTGCAATAATCCATTCGATCTCAGGGCACGCATCTACTGCTCAGGAACGCCACCCCAGTCCTGTCTCGCAGACGGTATCCAACTTGGCAGTGGGTGTACACTGGGGAAGCGGAACATCGAGATCATCGTGTCTGACACAGTTGCTGTCGAGTTTGAACGGGATGGGGAGATTCTCAGAATTATTCCGCACCCATTCACCATACCCGAGGGAACGATTGGAGACGGGAAGGATTACGAAGCGAGGGTCGAGGGCCTCGCCGAGGCGATGTTTGGCTATGATGACGCTGATCTCTTCAGCATCGGGACGAGTGAAGGCGGGAGTGTCAGATGACAAAGGGGATGATCCAACTCTCCGATGTTCAGACGGCATACGAGGGGTCGGCACTCCCGGTGATTCGGGGGATCAGCTGCTCGATCAATCCGGGCGAGTTTGTCATTATCGGCGGACCGAACGGGGCGGGGAAGACGACACTGCTTGAGACGATTAACGGCCTGCTCCCGATTGTCAGTGGGCGGGTTGTCACAGGCGGAATCGATGTTGCAAAGGATGGCAATAGCGTTCGCAGGCGGGTTGGCTACGTCATTCAGAACTTCAGTTTCGATCCTCTTGCGCCGTTCATCGTCTCCGATGTGGTGATGATGGGGCGGTTTGGCCTCCTCGGATATGGAAGGAGGCCGGGTGAAGAGGACCGGCGGATCGCTGAAGAGGCGATGGATCTGCTTGGAATACGGGATCTCGCCGACCGGCCGATTGGAAAGCTCTCAGGGGGGCAGCAGCAGAAGGTGCTCATTGCCCAGAGCCTTGCCAAGCAACCGGATATCCTCCTCCTGGATGAGCCGTTCTCCAACCTGGATCTCGCCACACGGGACTTTATATGTGGGATCCTTGCTGATCTCACCAGGCGTGGATGTACCATTGTAATGGTCTCTCATGCATTCGATGCACTGCCGGAGAATGGATCGATCCGCGTGATTGTGATGAATGATGGCACAATCACCTTTAACAACACCTGTTCGGCATCGGAGGTTGAAGGGCGGGTGCGTGGTCTCTCAGGTCGATCAAATGCTTGATCTCTTCATCGCAAACAATATCATCTGCCGTGCCGTCGAAGCGATGCTCTTCGCCTCAATTGCCTGCAGTATCCTCGGGGTGATCATCACCCAGATGAACATCTCGTCAATCGGGTTTACGATGGCGCATGCGGCATTCGCTGGTGCCGCTGCCGGGCTCTTCTTCGGAGTTGACGGGACCATTGCCGCCATTCTGGCAAGCCTGACACTGGCACTCCTTCTTGGCCCGCTCTCTGATAAGGCAAGGATGCCGACCGATACAATCCTTGGCATACTCTTTGGGATGACGATGGCTGTTGCAATCTTCTTCATTGCCTACATGCAGTATCATACGACAGGTGTCAATACCAGTGCACTCCTCTTTGGGAATGTCATCTCACTGTATCGATCTGATATCTATGCCCTTGCCGTCATCTCCATTCTGGCGGTCCTCTTTGTCATTGTTTTCTTCAAGGAGATAACAGCCGTGATATTCAACAGAAAGATTGCGGAGGCTTCAGGTATCAGGGTCCGGCCGATCCTCTATGCAATTCTCTTTATGATCGCCATCACGGTTGCACTCTCAATCCATATCATCGGCGGGCTCCTCCTCTATGTCTGGCTCGTCACACCGGCAGCGATAGCCTACCAGTTCTGTAACTCCGTCCGGGGGCTCTTCATCCTTGCGCCAGCAGTCGCCGGAACGGTAAGTGTTACAGGAGCCTGGATCGGGCTTTCTTACTCCCTCCCGGTAGCCCCGCTGATCGCTGTATCATTCAGTGCCCTCTTCGTCATCGCCGTGATCATCTCTCCGAAACGGAGGGTGCCAAAAGGAGTTCCTCAGGGTAAATGATAATTTATTAATATGTGTACTATACCATAACTCATTGATAGAAATGAGTACAATGAAACAACTACTTTTCATCCTTTTCGTTTTATTCATTGCCGGAGTGCCGGCTGCCGGAGCAATGAATATCGTGGCAACAACGACCGTCTATGCTGACCCCATCTCCGCAATCGGGGGGGATCATGTCAGCGTCACCACAATTGCCGATCCGACCGTCTGCCCGCATCTTCAGGGTGATATCATCGATACACGAATCCAGATGCAGAAAGATGCCATTGTGGAGGCAGAATACTTCTTCCACCACAACTCCCCGACCATGGACAATATCGCAAAACAGGCTGTTGATAGGTTCCTTGATGCAAACTTCGGAAGAACGCCGGACTGGATAACAACTGATCAGCAGATCTGGAACACCCCTGAGCAGGCATCGACATTTGCCGAGGAGATTAAAGAGATCCTGATCAGCCTTAATCCGGCACATGGGGAGGACTTTGAGGTGAACTATCGTGCATATCTCAGGTCGATTGAGGCAGAGGATCTGAGTGGCGGAGAGAAGGAGAGAATCGGGGGCCAGGATGTCATTGTGATGGTCTGGCAGCGTGAGGCGGCAGAGTCCTGGCTTGGGCTCAATGTCGTCTCGATATTCGGACCGGAATTTTATATGCAGGGCCGGCACACCCCGGTGAAGGTGATCGATGCTATCAATGCCGACCCGGAGCAGTACCGCAATGTCCGTTATGTCATTGAGAACATGCAGTCAGGCGAGATGGCAAAAGGCATCGAAGAGGCGCTCCATGACCATGGGATCATGGCTGAGAGGGTTATTTTTACCAACTTCCCGCGTTCACTCCCCGATGTGGACTCTCTCCCCGGGGTCATCAGGCATAATAAACAGACGGTCGATCCTGAGGCAGCATCTATACCCGGGGAGCCGGTCCCTGCTGAGCGATCCTCAATGGCGCTGATACCGGTCATCGGGGGGATCCTGGCAGTTGCGGCTTTTCTGATCAGAAAAGAGTGAATGCAGGCCCCCATCCATCTTTTTCATCCCGTATCCCGTAGAACCTGCCCTGAGGCGGGCATTCGGGAAGAGGCACGGAGTATTGCGAACTATAATGATAAACAATCAGAAAAAGGCATACCTACTCATGCTGTAACCTCTTTGATACATTCACGCTTATAAGCAGGGAAAACCAGGGATGTTGCTGAAGAAGCAGTTGAGGGCCTGCTACCACCTGATACATATGACCGGGTGGTCTACTTTGAAGTAAAACAAACGTGATGTACCCCCTCACCCTTCCACAATCTTCCCATCTGAGAGCCGGATCAGACGATCAAAATACTGCTGATGCCAGTCTTCATGCGATATCATCAGCACCGTCTGATTATTCTCCTGGTTGATCTCCCTGATGAGGTCAAGGACAGCTTTTGAGTTCTTTGAGTCAAGGTTTGCACACGGTTCATCGGCCAGCAGGATGGCAGGATCATTGACAAGCCCGCGGGCAATGGCGACCCGCTGCTGTTCGCCGCCGGAGAGCTCTTTTGGAAGATGATCGGCCCGTGGACCCAGCCCCACATGCTCAAGCATGGTCAGGGCCCTGCTCTCCATCTCGTCTTCGGGGATACCTCGCGCCATCAGCGGGAGGATGACATTTTCATATGCGGTCAGCTCCAGGGAGAGAGCATACTCCTGAAAGACAAAACCGAGCCATTCCAGCCGGAACAGAGTCTTCTCATAATCAGAGAGTCTGAGGACATTCTGTCCGGAGATGGAGATGGAACCGCCTGTCGGTGTATCGAGAAGGCCGATCATATGAAAGAGTGTCGACTTCCCGCTCCCTGACGCACCGGCGATACCGACAAACTCCCCTTCACCGATCTTGATGCTCACCCCGTTTAATGCATGAACGAGCACGTCCCCCATCCGGTAGGTCTTTGTGAGATCAGTCACTTCGATCATTCAATCATCCCCGCATCGCCTCAAGGGTATTCTCCCGGGTGATCCGCCATGCCGGTATTAATCCGGCAAGCCCGGATGCAAGTGCCAGCCACCCCGCATTCATAAGCATCACCGACATCTCAAAGATCGGAGAGACATCCCCATCAGGAAACTCAAGCGGATGTGCCGAGAAGTAGACCATCAGGAGATTCACTATCACCATCCCGAGGATGGTGCCAAACAACCAGATGAAGAGTGCCTGCATCAGATATCCGCCGATGATGATTCGGTTTGTGATCCCGATCGCCTTCTGAATGCCGATCTGTCGGCGGTTGTTGATGGTCTTGATCGTAAAGACGATTCCTATAACGACAATCGCAATGATCATACTGACGACGATTGCAATACGGTCAATGATCAGGAAGGTCTCCACCATATCATCTATCTCAAGGAGCATCGCCTCTTCCCAGGTCTCAACCCGCTCCTGGACTCCATATTCCATAAGACGCATCTTCACCTGGCCGAGATCCTCACCCCCTGATGCCCTGACAAGCACCTCTGTCGCTTCTGTATTCTCAAACCCCAGAACCTCGTTCATCTCCTCCCATGAGATGAAAGCCATGTAATCTGCCTGATAGGATTTTGTCGCAAACACTCCCTTCACACTGTATGTCCTGCCGACACCGTTTGCGTACATCACCTCAACAGAGTCGCCTGCCCGGACACCCCCGAGTGAATCAAAGAAGTCCATGCCGGGATCCTCATGGCCAGCAACAAACATCCCAAGCAGGATACCATCGTCGCCGGGGGAGAGGAAGTCACTTCCTTGTATCATATGTTCGTGAATCTTTGTGACCTCCACTTCATCCCGGGGATTGATCGCCGTTACCGGGACACTCACCATCGATCCTTTATGCGTCAGGGTTCCGCCGATCGAATACCGGGCTGATGCACGGGCAACACCCGGCACCCTGTTGATCCGCTCCATGAGTTCATCCACATGATGGAGTGTCCGTTCATCATGATCGGGGCGTATCACAATGTCTGACGTGACATAATCGACCGTCTGGTCATGGAAAAGAACAACAACCCCTCCGATAAATCCGGAGAAGATGATCATGTTGGTGAAGACCATCGCGATGATGAGGATATTTAAGAGCATCCCGGTCTTCCCTCCCCGCCGAATTGCACGCCAGGCAAGGAAGAGTGAGACCCGTACCCATGAAAACACGCCCGGTCACTCCGTTCTCTTCTTTTTGAGCAGATAATAGCCTGATGCTCCGATGATGATCAGTATGAGAATGGCAGCAGCGATGGGAAGAACAAATCCTTTGCTCTGTACAACCTGGATAAGATCTTCCCTGCTCTCATGATCCCCATAATCATCAGAGTACCGGACGGTGAGTGTATAAGGGATATCCCCGCTCTCACCGGCGGTCAGTCGGAAGACCGCCGGAGCATCATTTCCCGGGCGGATCGTTCCGATGAAGGCTTCACGGCTCCCTCTCATCGGAATATCAATATCTGCATAGACGCTGGTAGCTCTTCCCGTTCCGGTGTTTTCAAGCCTGATGACGAGATTGAACTGCTCCCCAGCTGTGAGTGTAACAGGTTCTGTCCTCACCGAGGAGATGGCAAGTGCGGCTGATCCCCGCACATCAACAGAGTATGATGCCGTCTCCTGCACCAGCGTTCCATCAACTCTGTGATAACGGATAGTTATCGGGAGTGAGTAGAGCCCGGGTTCTATCTCCCTGCTGACACGGAATGAGAGTGGCATCATCAGATCGCTTCCCGATGGGAGTATCGGGGATGATGATGCCCTGGCCCCGACAGGGGCGATCATCGCCTCACCATCTCCTAGGGAGATGAGGATATCATGTGCAGGGCTCTTTCCGATATTTTCAACCGTGAGTTCTGTATTGATTGTTTCACCGGGCTGGACAAACGGGAGATCCCGCTGTGATATCTGGATATCCGGGATTCTGATATGGGAGATCGGCATATTGACATTTACCGGTATCGGGTAGATAGTACTCTCGCCGCCTTTCACCCGTACCCTCAGGCGTGGAAAGAAGACCCCCTCCTTCTCCGGGGCTTTGATCAGGAAGGTGAGATCAATGGACTGGCCCGGCCCGATGACACCTGTGAAGGCTGCATTACCATCCAGAACGGAAATATCGCCACGCCCGTCCAGGAAGACGCTCTCGACGATCAGCGGCACATCTGCACTCTCCGATGATGTTACTGTCTGAACGGCAGTGAGTATCGTTGCATCCGTCTTCTGTGCGGTTGTTGCAGTATTCATCAGGGTTACCCTGATGAGCCCCTGCTCCCCGGGCATCAGGACCGCAGGGGTAACGGAATGATCAGTGATGATGACTGCCGGGCCTGTTGCTCCGGCTCCTCCGATGAAGAGTATACAGAAGACAAAAAAGATCAGGATGGTACGGTGAAGGGCAGAAATCTGGTGCATAGGAGCTCTCCGGAATAATAGGAAAACTATCATGGGTGTATATAAACCAATCGGATTATTTTGAAGAGAGGATACTCTGTATGCGCTTCCCCTTCCATACCACTTTTCTCTCTTCATAACCAATACGTACATGTGAAACAGCACTGTGGAGAGCTCTTATCTGAGGTCCGTAAGGAACGGCCTCTCGTCCATCATATCACCAACACCGTCACCATCAATGACTGTGCAAACATCACCCTCGCTGCCGGTGCTGCGCCGGTAATGGCGGGCGCCGCAGAAGAAGCTGGGGAGATGGCAGGAATTGCGTCTTCACTTGTTCTGAACATTGGAACCCTCTGGCCTGGCCAGGTTGACGCGATGATCATCGCAGGGAAGGCCGCAAATGAGCGTGGAATTCCGGTCATCCTTGATCCGGTCGGTGTCGGGGCGACGACGCTCAGGACCGAAAGTGCACTTCGTATCCTGAGGGAGTGCAACGTGACAATTCTGAAGGGGAATGAAGGCGAGATCGGTGTCCTTGCCGGGAGCGGTGGCACTGTCCGGGGTGTCGATTCATATGGCTGCTCCGGTGATCCCGTCGATGTTGCCCGCCGGTGCGCAGAGGTGACAGGGACCATCGTCGCCATGACCGGAGAGGTCGATGTCGTCACCGGTGATGGCGAGGTCTATCTCATCAGAAACGGCCATCCCATGATGGATCGCCTCTCGGGAACAGGATGCATGGCAGCATCTCTCGTCGGGGCCTTTGCTGCTGTTGCTTCATCTCCGTCGAAGGCTGCCGTTGCGGCACTTGTGGCATTCGGCAGAGCCGGGGAGATAGCTGCCCCCGGAGCCGCAGGACCATATTCATTCCGGACAGGGCTCTTTGATGCCCTCTATTCCCTCTCACCTGAGGATCTCAGAGAAGGGATGCAGGTGGAGATCCGGCGTGGCATTTGATCTCTATATCGTCACCGATGAGGCGGTAGGCCTTGGGAGATCCCATACCGAGCTTGCACGGATGGCTCTTGAAGGCGGTGCGGATGTGATCCAGCTCCGCGACAAGACGATGCCCTCCCGCCGGCTCTATCAGGTGGCTTCGGAGATCAGGGCGCTCACCCTTGAGGCAGGCGCCCTGTTCATCGTCAATGATCGGGTGGATATTGCCCTTGCCTCGATGGCGGATGGTGTTCATCTCGGCCAGCAGGATCTTGCGGTTGGAGAGGCACGCCGGATTACACCACCAGACTTCATTATCGGGTGCTCGGTTGGAAATCCGGACGAAGCAGAACTGGCCGAGGCGGCCGGTGCCGATTATATCGCTCTCAGCCCGATCTTTCCCACCACCTCAAAGGATGATGCCGGGAACGGCCATGGCATCGCAACACTCAGATCGATCAGATCGGCCTCCTCCCTTCCGCTGGTTGCCATCGGCGGGATCAGCAGAGGAAATGTCGCCCCGGTCATCGCTGCCGGGGCAGATGGTGTTGCTGTCATCTCGGCGGTCCTCGGATTCGAGGATGTCAGATCAGCAGCTGCGGAACTGAGGGAGGCGATACGTATGGCAAAGAGAGAGCCCTGTCCGGAGTGCTGATGGCAGAGACGGTCATCGGTATCATCGGGGGCGGGCCGGCCGGACTCTTCTCAGCCATTCATATCGCAGCGGAGGGCCTGCGGATCATCGTCTGTGAGAAGAAGGCTCATGCGGGGCGCAAACTCCTCATCACCGGGTCGGGACGGTGCAATATTACCCATGATGGTGGTATCGCCGACTTCTTCCCCCATTACGGTGATAACGGAGCTTTTCTCAAAGCATGTCTCCGGGGATATACCAACCGGGATCTCATCTCCTTCTTTGAAGAGCATGGCTGCCCGGTCATCACCGATGATAACAACAAGATCTTCCCTGCATCAGGGAAGGCTTCAGATATCCTCTCCATCCTGACCACTGCCTGCCGGGAGCGGGGTGTTGAGATACGCACCGGAACCCCGGTCACTGCGGTATCCCGAACCGGAGATCGGTTCATCCTTGAAGCCGAAAGCGGGGATGTGGAGACTGATATCCTCATCATCGCAACCGGGGGGGCATCCTACCCCTCCACCGGATCGACCGGGGACGGCTACCGTTTCGGCGAATCACTCGGCCACCGGATCGAAGAGATCGGCCCGGCCCTCTCACCGGTCTATCCTGAGGAGTACCCGCTCTCTGATCTTGCAGGGATCTCTTTTGATGATCTCACCGTCTCGATCCAGCGTGAGGGGAAGATCATCAGAAAGGTCTCCGGTGATCTCCTCCTTACCCACGAAGGCCTCTCCGGCCCGGTGATCCTTCATGCGTCACGGTTCATCAGGAAGGGTGACACAGTACGGGTTGCCTTCCTTCCTGAGAAGAGCCAGGGGGATATCAACAGAATCCTCACCGAAGGGCAGGCAACCGGGGGAAAGCGACTCGTCAGGACGATCCTTGCACAGTATCCGATCCCGGTGCGGTTCATCCAGCAGCTCATCGTTACGGCGGGGGTTGCGGATGACTGCACCATCGCCCATCTCAGGCGGGAGGAACGCCTCGCAATCGTCTCCCTCCTCACGGCATGGCCGTTTCAGGTACGGAGGGTCGGTGGATTCGAAGAGGCGATGGTGACCCGGGGGGGTGTCGCTCTTGATGAGGTCTCACCAAAGACGATGGAGTCAAAGCTCGTGAAGAACCTCTATTTCATCGGGGAGGTCCTCGATATCGATGGCGATACCGGGGGATACAATCTCCAGGCTGCATTCTCAACCGCCATCGCTGCTGCCAGGGATATCAATAAAAAGGGGATATCATTGCATATTTGAGAACCGCCGCCTGACCTCTTCGGGATCAAGGTGGCGTGCCTTCATCAGGGCTGATATGATGGCATCAGAGAAGATGAGTGCGACCATCTCAAAGACAGCTCCCCGCCCGATCGGAACGGATGCAGAGCGGTACTGCCCGGTGATCTGGCGGATCTCATACTCCTGTGGGGATATCCGATGATCCCCGGACGACTCCCCGAGATCGATTGCGATCTCCGCGTCCTTCCAGGTTTTGGATCCTATGTTTGCCGTAATGAGACAGATGATTCCCCCCAGCTCCCGGACCTTCTCACAGGTATTCACCACAGATTTCGTCTCTCCGGATCCGGAGAAGGCGATCAGCACATCCCCGGACTCAAATGCAGGTGTGATCGTCTCACCGATGACATAACAGGTGAAACCAAGGTGCATCAGCCGCATCGCAAAGGCTTTTGCGACAAGTCCCGATCGCCCGGCACCGGTGACATAGATCCGCTTCCCTGAGAGGATCAGGGATATCAGTTCCTCTGCCCTCTCTTCTCTGATCCGCCCGGCGACACGGGTCACTATCGCAGCCGTCTCAAGCATGGAGGTGGCTATCTCATCATCGTTCTGCATTTATGATGAGCATATGCGATCATTCTCTATCAGGGTATCGATCACCCGGTCAGCAGATCCATTGTCAGGATGAAGAGTGTGACAACCAGCACCACCGGGATGACGTACCTGCATACCCAAAGGATGAAATGGGGGATCGGCCCCTTCATCCCGCCCTTCTCCCGAAGGAGGTGGGGATCAAGGAGCCATGCAAACGCGATTGCTGTTGCGAGTGCCGTCAACGGGAGGCCGAATGTCCCGGCGGTCTCATCAAGGAGATCAAGAATCGGAATGCCCTGTACCGAGAGGTTCATCGCGGAATAGCTGAGTGCTGAGGGGAGGCCGATCAGGAGTACCCCTCCGGTCAGCAGAAGGCTTGCTCTCCTCCTTGAGATCCCTCTCCGCGCAATAAGCGATGCAATCGGCATCTCGATCATCGAGACGGTTGCCGTCAGTGCGGATACAAAGAGGAGAAGGAAGAAGGCAAACCCCACATACGCGCCATAGGGGATCATCTCAAATGCCTGTGGGAGGATGACGAAGGTCAGTTCAGCCCCCATTGCAGGAGATAATCCATGGGTGAAGACGATCGGAAAGATGATCAATCCGGCAAGGATAGCAACCGTGAGGTCAGCAAGGGTGATATAGACGGCAGAACGGGCGATAGGAACGGTTCGCCGCAGATAGGATCCATAGGTGAGGAGGATACCTGTGCCGACAGAAAGGGAGAAGAATGCCTGGCCGAAGGCGGATCCCCAGAGCATGGGATCAGAGAGGACAGAGAAGTCAGGGGTGAGGAAGAATTCGATCCCCTCCCGGTACCCTGAAAGGGTGATGACGTAGATCGCAAGGCCGATCAGGATGAAGAAGCTGAGTGGGATGAACCAGCGGGCAATCCGCTCGATCCCCTCCTTAACACCAAGAGCGACCACACCGCCTGTCAGGAGTGCGGAGATGATGAAGAAGGCGACCGGAGCATAGCTCCCGGTAAATGTCTCAAAGCAGCCATCAGTGGAGAGCAGGGAGAAGAAGACGAAGGCGAGTGTCCACCCGGTGATAACAAGATAATAGCTGAGGATGACAAAACCGACTGCAATAAAGAGCCAGCCCACCTTATCGAAATGATGATGGACCTTCTCAAAAGCAGTGACGACATCTGCGGCAAGCGCACGGCCGGCCTTGATCTCAAGGATCATCAGGGGGAGGGCGATAACAAAGACGGCAAGGAGGAACGGGAGTAGAAACGCCCCTCCTCCGTTTTCACCCACATGCGTCGAGAATCGCCAGATATTTCCGATACCGACCGCAGCACCGATTGAAGCAAGGATAAATCCTAATCCTGAAGACCAGTGCTCCTTCTCTGTCTCAGGTACCATGGGGAGATGGGTTTCCTCCCCTTCTGTTAAGTAGTTACTGGTACTCAATCGGTTGTGACTGCTTTGGAAGACCGCCCTTGAAGTGTTGCTGGATTCGTTTATAGTATTCTACCAGGCGTTCATTCATTGTGGGGTGGATCTTCTCAAATGCCGCTTCGAAATGCCTGATAGCAACCCTGGATACTCCCTCACGCATCGCAAGCATCCCTGCCTCCCTGCAGAGCCCTTCGAGGTCAGATCCGACGTATCCTTCCGTCTGGTCTGCAATCTTTGTGATGAGATCAGTACGGGCAGGATCTGAATACTGCTGATCACATCTTGGGATACATTCGAAGATGAGCTTCCTGATCTCCGATCGCTTCAGTTGCCTCTCCTCTTTTCGTGGAAGATCCGCTGCCGCGGATCGGATCGCATCAGTTGTCACCTCTGATCCGGTTCCGATCGACTCAAAGACCGAAATGATACAACTATACTCGAGGTTCTCGAGGAGATCAACCCATTCCTCGATGAGATCTCCCTCGACCGGCATACTCCTGAGATGGATCCTGATGATCATCTCACGGTCCTTTCTGTCAGGCTCCCCGATATAGACGAGCCGGTCAAATCTCCCTGGGCGAAGAAGGGCGGGATCGACGATATCCGGCCTGTTCGTCGCGCCCATCACAACGACGTCCCGCATCTCCTCGATCCCGTCGATCTCGGTGAGGATCTGGTTGAGGACGCTCTCGATGGTGTGGGATGCCTCCCCTGAGGCTCCCCTGGCCGGTGTCAGGGCATCCATCTCATCGAAGAAGATGATCGATGGCGCAACCTGCCTTCCTTTCTTGAAGATCTCCCTGACCGCCCGCTCACTCTCACCAACCCATTTTGAGAGGAGCTGCGGACCCTTCACTGGAATAAAGTTTGCACCTGACTCGGTCGCGACCGCTTTTGCGATAAGGGTCTTGCCTGTTCCGGGGGGTCCATAGAGGAGGACACCTTTTGGTGGCTGTATCCCGAGTTCCTCAAATCTCTCCCTTTCGGTCAGCGGGAGTTCGACTGCCTCGCGGATCTCCTGCCGTGCTGAGGCAAGGCCACCGATATCGGACCAGCGGATATTGGTACCTTCAAGCATCACCTCACGCATGGCAGACGGCGATACCTCACGCTGTGCCTCCCGGAAGTCATTTCCGGTCACTTTCAACTCGTCGAGGATCTCCTGGGGGATTGATTCCTGTTCAAGATCGATCATCGGCAGATGACGGCGGAGTGAGCGAATCGCCGCCTCGCGGGCGAGGGCTGCAAGATCCGCACCAACAAATCCATGTGTCTGGGTGGCAATCAGATCGATTCTGACCGTCTCGTCAAGCGGCATTCCGCGGGTATGAATGTTCAGGATCTCCTCCCGGTCGGCCGTCGGGGGGACCCCGATCTCGATCTCGCGATCGAACCGGCCCGGTCGCCGGAGTGCGGGATCGATGGCATCGAGGCGGTTCGTCGCCCCGATGACGACGACCTGCCCCCGCTCCTCAAGCCCGTCCATCATCGTCAGAAGCTGTGCCACGACACGACGCTCGACCTCTCCGGTTACATCTTCCCGCTTCGGTGCGATCGAGTCGAGCTCATCGATGAAGATGATCGATGGCGCATTCTCGTTTGCCTCCTCAAAGACCTCCCGGAGGCGCTGTTCAGACTCTCCGTAGTACTTTGAGATCACCTCCGGTCCGGCGATTGAGATGAAATGTGCACCTGACTCGTTGGCGACTGCACGTGCGATGAGGGTCTTGCCGGTTCCCGGAGGTCCGTAGAGGAGGACACCCTTTGGCGGCTCGATACCCAGGGTCTTGAAGAGCTCGGGGTGACGGATCGGGAGTTCTATCGTCTCCCTGAGCCGCTGGAGCTCATCCTTCAGCCCTCCGATATCCTCATAGCTGATCCGCTTGAGCCCTTCAAATCCGGCAGCCGGCTTGTCAGATATCATTATCTGGGTATTTCTGGAGATGATCATCGCATCCTCGGGCTCGATACTGATGACTTTGAACTCAACAAGCTGTGGTACCATCATCGCCCTGATGGGAACGACATCGCCGATGGAGACTGGAAAGTTGATGAGCCCCTGTGCAGCATGCTCCATGCTGATCGGGAGATTCGGGGGGATGTTTTCAGGCGGCGCAATCACTATCTCCTTCGCCTCGATGACCGCCTCGATCTTTTTGATTTTAACCCGATCCCCGATGGCGACGGATGCGTTCTCACGGGTGAACTTATCGATCCGGATCTTCTGCTGATCCCAGTCCTTTGCCATCGCTCTCCAGACCTTTGCGATCGTCTGTTTCTTTCCTTCGATGGTCACAAGGTCTCCCGGCGAGACACGGAGGGCAAGCATCGTCTCAGGATCGAGCCGTGCCTTCCCTCCACCAAGGTCTTCGGGATAGGCAGAATCGACTTTCAGAAAAACTTCAGGCATTACTTTATTGTCATCGGTATCCGGACATATAAGTAGTGTTTAACGATGCGGACAATCCTCTTTGATCCGGCGAATGGTGCTGCCGGGGATATGATCATCGGAGCCCTCCTTGATGCAGGAGCAGACGAAGAACTCGTTAGACGAGCGATGGCATCGGTCGTTGGTGAGCCGGTGATCACAAAGGTGAAGCGGAGGGGGATCACCGCGACGTATATTCAGACCTGCGCCGAAGACTGTACCCGGACTCTGGAAGAGGTGCTTGATCGTCTCTCCATGGCTGATGCGCCTGATGAGGCGAAAAATATGGCCGAACGGGTCTTCCAGAGGATTCATGCAGCCGAGGTGCGTGTTCATGGTGATCATCCCCATTTCCATGAGGTCGGAGCAGATGATGCAATAGCTGATGTGGTGGGTGCATGTACCGCGCTCCTCTCCCTCTCCCCTGATACCATCCCGGTCCTTCCCGTTCCGCTCGGTATGGGAACGATCAACTCCGCGCACGGCAGGATGCCGGTTCCAGCTCCGGCAACGGCATACATCCTTCAGGATTCGGGACTGACCGTCCGTCCTTCCATGGAGGAGACCGGGGAGCTGACCACCCCGACAGGTGCTGCACTCCTTGCCGAGTTTTTCTCCTCTTTTGCTGGGGAGGCTCCGGCTGATGGAACGATTGCATCCATCGGCTATGGTGCCGGTACCCGGGATCCCCCGGATCGCCCGAACATTCTGAGGGTGATGATCCTCGAGAGCGGGGGTTTTGGGGTCTGGGTCGATATCCTTGAGACGAATGTCGATGATGCGGATGGCGAGGTTATCGCAGCAACTATCGCCCGCCTTCACCGGGAAGGTGCCAGGGACGCCTCTGCCAGCCCCCTCATCATGAAGAAAGGGCGTCCCGGTCATCTCATCAGGGTTATCTGCCGCCAGGAGGACTCCGAACGACTCGCCCTGATCCTGGCAGAGGAGCTTGGAACACTCGGTGTCCGGTGCATCCCCTCGGTCCACCGGTTCATCGCAGATCGACGGTTTATCACCGTCAGGCTCCCTGAGGGGGATGAGATCGGGGTCAAGGTCGGTTCATGGAAGGGGGAGACCCTCACCGTCAAGGCGGAGTTTGATGCAGTTCTGGCGGCTGCTGTGAGACAGGGCCGCCCGGTTCGTGAGGTGAAGTGGCAGGCTGAGGATGCCGCACGGAAGGAGTTGGAGAGGTGGAGATAAACCGGGTACGAACCGGAAGCCCCGATCTTGACCGCATCCTCGGCGGCGGCCTTGAGCGGAGGATGATCACCCAGATCTATGGGGAGCCGGGGAGCGGGAAGAGCACCCTCGCCCTGATGGCTGCGGTTGCAACCCTCAGGGAGGGGGAGGGGGTCATCTTCTTCGATACCGAAGGCTTCTCTCCGGATCGCTTCACCCAGGTAGCAGGAGGTGATGATCCTGCGGCGGATCTCGCAACCCGGCTCTTCCTCTATGAACCAATCGACTTTGCCGAACAGGGTGTGATGATCCTTGATGCAGAGAAGATCTTTCAAAAGAAGAAGATCGGGCTGATTGTTCTCGACTCTGCCACAGCCCTTTACCGCTCAGAGATGGAACGGCGTGGTGACGCGCTCAAGGTACTTGGGAGACAGATGATCGATCTCCTCTCGCTCACCCGCAAGCATGAGATCCCGGCGCTCATCACCAATCAGGTGTATATGGATGTCACCACAAACCGGTTCTCGGGCCTTGGAGGCACCTCACTCTCCCATATCTCAAAGGCGATCATCAGGATCGAACGGAGGGAGGAGAAGAGGCGTGCAATCGTCGTGAAACACCGTTCACGGCCGGAAGGGGAATATTTTGATTTTATCATCACCGGAGACGGCATTCGGATCTGCTGAATATATCTTCTGAAAAGGGAGAAGAGACCGGAATATTCCGGCTCTCATCGTTTTAACTTTTATATGGCGGTTCTCAGAGCTGGATCATACCGATGAAGACCGACTCTGCGGGTCCGGTCATCGTCACTGTCTCGCCAAACGAAATTCGGAGCGGGCCGCCCTTCGTCTCGACCAGAACGTCGTTGCCGACATAGCCGAGTTTTCGGGCGACTGCCGCTGATGCCGTTGCACCCGTTCCGCAGGACATCGTCTCACTCTCGACACCGCGCTCGAATGTCCGGATCCGGAGGGTGCTGTCGGCGACCTTCTCGACAAAGTTGACATTTGCACCTTTTGGGAAGGTCTGGTGATTCCTGATGACGGGACCGATCTGCCCGGGATCGATGGCACCTATCTCACTGACGAAGACGACTGCATGAGGGACTCCGGTATTGACCGCATAGACCTGATAGGTGGCAATCTCCTCAGAATAGTCGGCATCTGATTCTCCGGTCGCTGGAATCTCACTTCTGGCAAATGCCGGAATCGGCATCGTAATTGTTGCAAAGAAGTCCCCCTCATCGGTATATCCGAGTTTCACCGGCATGATGCCTGCCATCGTCTCAACCGTACACTCCTCTCCGACATATTCCCGGTCAGAAGCGTACCTGACGAGGCAACGGATTCCGTTTCCGCACATCTCTGCCTCCGACTCGTCAGGCTGAAGGAGGCGCATCCTGATATCCGCAGTCTCTGACTTTGAGATGAAGAGGACACCATCCCCGCCTATCCCGAACCTGCGGTCACAGAATAACATCGCAAACTTCGGCTTCATCTCTTCCGGAATGACCTCTCCATTCATCTCGTCGATGAGGATGAAATCATTGCCATTCCCCTGTAATTTGACAAATTCAATACCCATGATCAATCTCCTCATTCATCTTGCATGATGGATAGAAAAAAGGATATCCCTTCTTCTTACATTTGCCGGAACTCCTCCTCAAAATCCGATACCTGCCATCCAAGGTGCTCCCTGATGATTACCGGTGCATATTCGGGTGGAATGACCCCCTCCTCGGTGACGATGAGATCGATATAGGTCCCGGGTGTCCTGTCAAAGACCGGATTACGCACCCTGACAAAGGGATATTTCTGCGCGATCTCATCAGGAAGCACCTCTGATCCCGGCCTCTCCTCTACCGGGATCTCAAGGCCGATACTTGACCGGGGTGCGAATTTGTAGGTCTCAGCTGCGATGATCATCTTCGTCCGGGCTTCATGGGCCGCAAGGGCGATCTGTGAGGTTCCAATCTTATTGATCACCGATCCATCTGCAGAGATGGCATCAGCACCTGCAATGGCGAGATCGACATCATTGATGAAGAACCGGACTGCCGAATCGACGATGAAATGTGTCGGTATCTCATGATGGTTAAGAGCCTCGATGGTCAGCCTCCCCTGGTTCCAGGGGCGCACCTCGGTTGCAAAGACCTCTATCTCTTTCCCCTGTCTCTTCGCCTCGATGATACAGGCGAGAGCAGCTTCGGAGTTGCAGTGGGTCAGAATGGTGTCGCCGTCCCTGATCTGGTTGGCTCCGATCATGCCGATCGTCCTGACCGCCTCCTCTGAGGATCTGATGAACGCCCCGGCATTTCTGATAATCCCGCTGCGCGCATCGGTTGCATCTCCTGCCGTTCTGAGATCCCTCATAACAATATGGATGGCATTTGGGAGCGATACGGCAGTCGGGCGGGTGGATCGGAGGAGATACGCTGCCTGATACATCTCGTCCCTGAAATCCCTGAGATCGTCTGTGGTGATCGTCCCTGCATGGTCACGGAGCGCGGCAGCTGCTGCACGCGCTATACGTCCGGCACCCCGGATCTCCATCGACCTGATAGCTTCGGCTGTCGTAGTAAGAGGCATATAAGAACCCTCGTCGATAGTATAGATAAATGGTGGTCTTGATCCGATGACGATTGCAGTAGTCTTTGATAGTGCCGGAACCCTCCTGCGGACATACCGGGCCGCAAAGGATGTATTTGAAGGCACACTCCTTGGGGATGTCGAGAGTACGACGCTCACCTTCGATGATGCCGACCGGATACTCATCCTCATCAATGTCCATTCCGAGGATGTGATGAAAGGGGATAAAGATCAGCTTCTCTCAGCGTTTCTTCGAGATCATTGTATCGACTTTGGGGTCTCCTGTGGACGTAAGGTTATCACACAGGATGATGTAGCCGCTATACTCTATCATGAGGAGCATGCTGTTGTTGGTGATCTTCAGGAGACGATCCGGGATGTATGGGTCAGGTGCAGCAAGCAGAAGACGATTATGGCCATCAACTCCGGTGCGATCCTCAACATCAGGACGAGATCCATCGAATTCACCCTGACAGCCGGTGGGAGCCCGTTCCCGGGTGCAAAGGAGACGATAACGCGCCTGCACCAGATGGGGGTTGCCACCTTCATCGCCTCCGGGGATCGGGGCTCAAAACTTGAGAGGATGGGTGATTATCTTGGCATTCCCCGTGACCGGATCTATGGGGTCGCCACCCCGACGATGAAGGCACAGATCGTACAGGATCTGAAGAAAGAGTATAGTACAGTGCTGATGGTCGGGGATGGGATCAATGACCTCCGTGCAATGCGGGAGTCGGATATCGCCATACTCTCTGAGCAGCAGCCCGGCGAGCGGATCGAAGCCCTCTTCAATACTGCAGACTACGTCATCACTGAGGTATGTGAGGTGATCGGTATCGTCGAAGGGATAGCACGCGTCGAACCTGGCAGCTCTGTTCCCATATAAAGACTAATATGCTCCTTCCTCTACATACTATCTCAAGAGGCAATTTATGAAACCTTTCATCACTGTCGAAAACCTTTGCATGGAGTTTAATGGCACACGGGTACTCAATAACATCAATCTGACAATCGAAGAAGGTGAGACCGTCGGCATTATCGGAAGGAGTGGTGCCGGAAAGACTGTTCTGATCCATCTGATTCGTGGGATTGATCAGCCCCCGACAAGTGGAACGATCATCTATCATGTATCGGTCTGTGACGCCTGTGGCAGGGTAGAGCTCCAGAGTGCCGCAGGCTCACCATGCACCCGCTGCTCCGGTGGCGTGCTTCAGCCGGCAGATATCGATTTATGGAATGATGATGAGTCGGCACGGCGCTATCTGATGAAACGAACCGCAATCATGTTCCAGCGGACGTTTGCGCTGTATGGAAACGATCGTGTCATCGAAAATGTTCTTCGTGCCCTTGATGATGTCGGCTATCCATCCGGGAAAGCCGTCTCCCGTGCCGCAGATCTCCTTGATGAGGTCCGTTTATCCCACCGGATGATGCATATCGCCCGTGACCTCTCAGGTGGTGAGAAGCAGCGCGTCGTTCTTGCTCGTCAGCTGGCAAAAGAGCCGTTCCTTCTCTTTGCTGATGAGCCGACGGCGACCCTCGATCCAAAGATGGCACGTGTTGTCCACGAGATGCTCAAAGAGGCTGCATCCTCGGTTTCGATGGGGATGATCATCACCTCCCACTTTGCCAGTGCAATCGAAGATGTCTCAAATCGTGCCATCCTCCTCTCTGATGGTGAGATAGTGGCAGTCGGGACCCCAAAAGAGGTCATCGCGAAGTTCATGGAAGAACACCAGGATAACGAGGTCTTTGCAAAGCCCGAGCTTGGTACTACCCTGATCAAATCAGATAATCTCAAGAAACGGTATATCTCTGTTGACCGTGGGGTTATCCGCGCGGTTGATGGTGTCAGTTTCGAGATACAGGAGAAGGAGATCTTTGGGATCATCGGAACAAGTGGTGCGGGGAAGACCACCCTCTCACGGATCATCTCTGGTATACTTGAGCCAACAAGCGGGAAACTTGAGATCAAGATCGGGGATGACTGGGTCGATATGGGCAGGCCCGGATACCAGTACCGCGGCCGGGCAAAGATGTATATCGGCCTTCTTCACCAGGAGTATGATCTCTTCCCGCATAGAACCGTTCTTGATAATCTCACCGATTCAATCGGCCTTGAATTTCCAAAACAGCTCGCAATGAGGAAGGCGATGATCACCCTGAAGATGGCGGGCTTCTCTGAGGAGAAAGGGAAGGCTGTCTTAAACCGTCTTCCAAATACCCTCTCAGAGGGTGAGCGGCACCGGGTTGCTCTGGCACAGGTGCTGATCCGTGAGCCGAGGATCATCGTCCTTGATGAGCCGACAGGAACAATGGATCCGATCACAAAAGTGGATGTCAAGCACTCGATCCTCCATTCAAGGGAGGAGATGGAGGAGACCTTCATCGTCGTCTCCCATGATATGGAGTTTGTCCAGGATATCTGTGATCGCTGTGCCCTGATGCGGGGTGGAAAGATCGTCCGGATCGGGACGACGACTGAGATTATGAATCTCCTCACAGAGGAGGAGAAGAATATTATGAGTCGCGCCATACAGGGAGAGTAGTATGCTACGCATTACCCTGGATGGCAGTCAGCTCACTGCCAATGAAGGAGATCGCCTCAGTGATATTCTTCCGGATCATGATCCTGCACTCTCTGTTGCGGTGATACGGCCAGGCACCGTCTCCCAGGAGGTGACCCGCCATTTTCGGGTCGTTACGTCGGCAGGAGAATTCGTGGTCGAGATTCCGGATGCGGGCGTGACATTACCGGATCCGGATGACGATGCGACGGGCTCAACCATACACTGGGCTGATCGGTATGCGGCTGCTTTTGGCCCGTTTCCGGCATCGTTTTCCCCATCCCGCTCCCCGTCACGATATGCACGGGGGGATCTCATCATCGGTTGTGGTGGGTATGATCCAAAACGCTCCTACCTGATCCTCTCGCGCAAGGATCATCAGGCTGATCACGGAGCCTCATCTGACGGCGGGATCATCGGCCGGGTGGTTGCAGGGCGTGCGGTGATAGACCGGCTCACGACTGGCGACAGAATAACAGCGGTAGAACGGATGATCAGCTGGGCCGACTCAACCCACTCGGTCACAACGACCGATCTCTCCATGCTGCTGGAGGATGGGATGGAGATCGTCTCCTATATCCGGATACGGGCAGACGGGTATACCGACGAGTCGGTTGATCCCAGGATAGCGCGTTCGGCGGAGCATCTCCTCTTTTCCTTTAAAGATGGTATCTACCATGCAGATCGTACCACATCAACCCACTGCATGGATGCCCATCTTGGCAGGCTTGAAGTCCCCCAGGAGCAGACCCGTCCACGGCATGAAGGGGCTGTCACTGTCAGGACAAAAGGGCGAAACTCTGGTGCGATGTTTATCTACCGGGAGGATGTTGCAACGAGCGCTCACCATACCCTGGTCGGCCAGGTGACCCATGGGATTGAACTGATCCGCCTGATCGGTGATGGCGAAACATGCGCCGTCATCACCGAGCCTGATCGCCTTGATCTTCGAGGGATGCATATTGGTGATGCCCGTGCCCTGCTGGAAGAACGGAAGATCTCATTTGAGGTTATGGATGATATGGATGCATCCGATCGGGTCATCACCGATCAGGAGCCGGCAACAACATTGGAGGTTCTTGCAGCAGGCCATGTTCGGCTGACGACGATGAGGGAGGACGATGTCATCGATATTTTTCTCGATGACGAGAAGGCACCAAAGACCGTTGATATCTTCCGGAGGTTCACCGGCCTGAAACTCTATTCGGTTGGCATGCTTCCGTTCTTCTTCACATACGAGGATGTCTGGCTCTTTGAACCCGAGATACCCGAGCGGATTAATATCATCCCGGAGAATACCCCGGTCGATACCATCCCGGCAAACTCACTGGCGATGACGAACGCCTCACGGCGTGGTGCCGGGCTCGTCGGTGTCCGGACCTCGGAGGACGATGAGTTCGGACCAACAGGTGAGCCTCTTGAGGGAACCAATATCATTGGAAGCGTCATTGATGTCGGGAAACTGAAGGACTTCAAGGAAGGGGATATCATCTATATCAGGGAGGTGAAGCGATGAATGAGTATACACCAGAGTATGTCGGGAGCGTGACGAAGTACGTCTTTGTCGATTCGCCACATACTACACCGCAGGACCTGGCTATCGCCGCATATGAGGTTGCAATGGGTGTGATGATCAAGGAGACCTGCTTTGGTATTCAGGTGACCGGATCCCCGGATGAGGTGTCACGGATTATCGATGCACTGAGGAAGCTTGATCCCTATCATATCTTCATCAAGGATCGGGGGTTTCCCCCCGGGGATCAACGGCGGTGCCGGGCAAATCTTGGTGGTGCCAGGCCTGGATACCTCGGGCATGAGTATGAGATCGGCCTTGCACGGTTCATATCACACGGATTACGAGAGATTGATACTATGAATGATAATGATCTGCTGAAAGCAGCCGTACCGATCAGGCGGGCAACCCCCCTCGATATAGATGACCTCTCGACGATTATAGAGACAGAGGAGGCCTGAATATGGCAAAAGTCTTCATTTATCCTGCAACAAGCCTGATGCTGTCTGATCTCGTTGCCAGGTTCGGGCATGAACCACTCGGATCAGCACTCTCGATCCGGGATCATATTCAGACACCCGGATTTGACTCGCCTCCCCTCCAGATAACACCGGAAGATCCGAAGAAAGGGCTCCGGTGGGCCGCAGTCGAGGTGCCGTCCGGGGTTCGCGGGAGGATGTCCGTCTATGGTCCGCTCCTGGACGCTGCCGAGGCGGCGATCATCGTCAACGATGCTGAGTTTGCCTTTGGGTGTATGGGGTGTGCCAGAACAAACGAACTTCTCATCTTCCGGCTGAAACAGAAAGGGATACCTGTCCTTGATCTCGTCTATCCAAAGACGCAGGATGAGGGTGTGGCTTTCGTTGCATCCATTAAATCATTCCTCAAGGAGCTCGGGGGCGATGAAGAATGAGCCGGCCGGTCAGAATTGCACAGCTCACCTGCGGGGCCGAGTACTCCGGTGTCCAGAACGAGATCGCAGAGGCTGCGGCATCGGTTGACGCCCAGCTCTTCTATCCGGATATCTCGCTTGCTGATCTGAAGAAGACCGAGGCAACCTTCGGCCTCAATGTGAAGAGCCCGGATCTGAAACTGGCGATTGCCCGGGCTGATGCCCTCGTCTCCGGGAAAGTCGATGCGGATGCCGTCTTCATCGGGAGCTGCTTCCGGTGTGCCGAGGCGGCGATCGTCAGGAACGAGCTTCGCCGGTATATCCATGAGAACTCAGAACTTCCCGTCGTCTCCTACTCGTTTACGGAACGGACGACATCAGGGACCCTTCTGACACGGATGGAGGCGCTGACAACGATCGCACGCCGGCGTGCGCTTCTTGCACGGGAAGAACAGTCCGGGATCACACTGGGTGTCGATTCCGGCTCTTCAACGACGAAGTGTATCGTAATGAAGGAGAACGAGATCATCGGAACAGGCTGGGTACCGACCACCGAGGTTCTCCGTTCCGCAGATGAGGCCGTGGAAGCCGCCCTGAAGGAGGCCGGGCTTGCCTTGAAGGATATCGAGGCGATTGGAACGACCGGCTATGGCAGGTTCCTCATCGGAAAGCACCTCAAGGCGGATCTCATCCAGGAGGAGCTGACCGTCAACTCCAAAGGGGCTGTCTACCTCGCTGATCGGCAGCGTGGCCCCTCAACGGTGATTGATATCGGCGGGATGGATAACAAGGCGATCTCGGTGATTGACGGAATCCCTGGGACGTTCACGATGGGCGGTATCTGTGCAGGAGCCAGCGGGCGTTTCCTTGAGATGACAGCAAAGCGTCTTGGAATCGATATTACCGAACTTGGTCCCCTCGCAATGAAGGGAATAGGCCATGGCGTCCCGATGAACAGCTACTGTATCGTCTTTGGAACCCAGAGCCTTGTGAATGCCCTTGCATCCGGAAGCACCCCTGAAGATGTCGCCGCTGCCGCCTGTTATTCTGTAGCTGAACAGGTCTTTGAGCAGCAGCTGCAGGAGGTTGATATCCGGGAGCCGGTTATTATGGTCGGTGGTACATCCCTGATAGAAGGGCTTGTCAAGGCAATGGGGGATCTCCTCCAGACGGAGATCCTTGTGCCGCATCATTCACAGTATATCGGAGCGACCGGCTCTGCCCTCCTCGCCTCAGGATTCATCGATATGGAGAAGGAGTGATCGCGTGTGACGACGATGGATCGCTACGAGGTGGAATGTTTTGAGGAAGCAGGACGGGATATCTATAAACAGATAACCTCAACCGTCCTCCAGGATCACAATCTCACCTCGGTCGTCTCAAAACTCAGGATCTTCATTGATCCGAGAATCCCGATATTCGTCGCTGTCGGGACGATTCGGGATGCCGGAGGATCCATTCGTGTCTCTGATATCGGTTCTGTGCAGAGGCAGGGAGATTCTGCCATATTGTCTGTCAGGGATGAGACCCATCTGGCCAGGCTCCTTGTAAAACTCAATACCCTCTTTGGCTACGATCATGTTGACCAGCCTGACCGGTTCACCATTATCATTAGCGATACTGAGATTCCGGCTGATTTTGAGGGCATGGAGGTGACAAACCGGGCAGATACCATATTCCGTGATCTCATCTATGCACTGACGGTTATCGCCCCCGAGGGCTTCAAGGTCAGAAGGGAGTCGTATGGCAAACGCCGGTTCTTCTATGTTGCAAGTGAAAACACCCTCTCTGAACATGTCGTCGAGGGTATCGTCTCTGAACAGTTTGCATTGATTGGGGAGGAATCAGAATGATTCTTGTACCGGTTACATTCCGGGGCGGTGTCTACCGGCATGACGAGGTGATGGATTATATCGAGGATCTCGGAGGCTATATCATCCAGAAACATGATATCGCCCAGGAGGTTGTCCTTCAGGTTCTGATCCCAAAGGATGATATCGAACGGTTCAGATCGTTTGTCCGCCCGCTCGCAGGAGAGGTTACGGCCTCCCCCCTTGTCGGAACAGAGATAGCTGTCGTTATTCCAAGCCTTGAGATTCATCACCTCCCCCATTCAGCCTGTGATATCGCAGAGTATCTCAGAACCGTCGGTGCGAAGACCAATATGGTCGGTCTTGCGCGGGGATTTGGAAAACGTATCTCACAGCTGAATGATGAGGAGCGGGATGTCATCAATGAGCATGATGTCGCCGTCTATGTCCTTGGCAACTTCGAGACCTGCATTAAAGAGAAGTTCAACGGCCTCCGGCGCGGGGTTCATGTCCCGGTCATCCTGACCGGAGCACCACCGGTTGATGCCCTGAAGCGGATCACCGATCCGCCTGCGGCAGGCTATGTCGGTAATCTGGGGAGATTCATGCACAGGACGAGGACCGAGGCTGATATCGGGAGGCTTGATGCCGTTGTGGAGGAGGTTGCCCGTGTCCTTGATCTCTCACGTGACGAACTGGCGCAGGATCCACTCTCCGTCTCTCCCGCACGGCTTCAGGATGTTATCCAGGAGGGCGTTCCTGAGATTGATGAGGTCTTCTCCCCGACCCCGATAACCGTGCAGCTCGCCGGGGTTCGTGTGAAGCTTCCATTTACCCGGTATGCGGATACCATCAGGCGACTCCCGGTGGAAGAAGGCGTTACCGTAGGTGATATCGCAGATATCATTCCATCACGAATGCGTGATTACATATTGGTTCGGATCAAACCCTTTTCAGAGACTCATATCGTGGTGTAATCCGGAATGAACTTCGAGACGATTATAAAGAGAATACAGGAGAATGGAACGGACTCCACTGCCCGCAGCTGGCTTGAGGAGATTGAGAGCGAGTACGGCGCTGTTCCGTTAATCTTTCAGAGGATGGCAGAGAGGCCGGAAGTTCTCATCTCGCATCTTCTTTATAAGGATTCGGTCACCCAGTTATCCAGGCTTGAGCCCAAGGTGGTCGAGCTGATCAGCATGGCTGTCGGGGCCGCCCTGAAATGCAGCCACTGCGTCGATTATCATATGCGGGCAGCGCAGGCGAAGGGTGCAACCCGTGAAGAGATCCTTGAGACGGTTCTCATTGCAGGCCTCCTCGCCAATGCCGCCGTCCTTGCAGATGCATACCGGGTGGTTAATGGTGTTGAATGCGGGGCATCCTGTGAACTTTCCGGTCTTAATAGAAGCCATTCGAAGAATCCCTGATCGGATATCCTGCTTTTCGGAGAGGGTGGCTTTCTCTCCGGCTATCTGCTCAATATATCCTTTATCAGTCTGATGTACTCGGTGATTGCCGCACCGGGATGTTTGATTGGGATTTCCAGGGATATATTCTTCGGTACATCTGTCCGGTTCTCATCCATGACCGGCTCAGATACTTCTGTTGCCATTATGGCAGGTTCAGGGGCCGGATGGATCACGGTAATATATTCTGGTCTGGATCTCTGATCAGTTCCGTATTCATTTCTGATCGAGAGTGACACAGGGTAGATCCCTTCCTCTCTGTAGGTGTGGGATGGATGGCGTATGGTGCTGGTCGTTCCATCCCCGAAGTCCCAGATCCACTCCGCTGGCCCCCCTGTCGAACGATCAGAGAACTGAACGGAGAGAGGTGCGGAGCCAAAGGTGATATCGGCATCAAACGCCGTTTGCGGAGGTGGATGAACAGTTATATACCCGGTCCTCCGCAGTGTTCCACTCCCCTGTCTGCCGGAGCTTGCGAGAGAGACCGCAAATGTGCCGGGATACCGGTACGTATGCTCCGGATGCTGCAAAAATGAGGTCGAACCGTCTCCAAAGTCCCATCTCCACTGGTTTGGGCTGCCGTTTGTGAGATCCGTAAACTGTACCGTGAGCGGTACCCCTCCGGTGGTCACATTCGCAGTGAAGTCGGTTATCGCCTGTCTCTTGACGATAATAAGGTTATTTCTGCTCAGCGTTGCGGTTCCATTCTTGTTCACAACGGTGAGGGAGACTGTGTAGACCCCCTGCCGGGTATAGGTATGCACAGGATTGACCTGATCAGATACTGTTCCGTCGCCAAAGTCCCACTCCCGGCTGATGATCCCGCCGGTTGATCTGTCGGTGAAGGCGACGGGAAACGGTGGCTCACCCCCGGTTCTATTGATGGTGAAACCGGCAACCGGGGGTGTCGTGACGGTTATGTAGTTCTGCCAGGTCTTTGAGAAGCTCCCGGCATCATTGCGTATCCTCTGGGAGATGGCATACGTTCCGGGTTCTGTATAGGTATGGGTCACCGTCTGTCCGGATCCTGTCGCCCCGTCACCAAATCCCCAGAACCAGCTCGTCGGGGTGTTCGTTGATCTGTCGGTGAAGGTGACGGTGAGCGGTGCTGTCCCGGTTCTTGTGCTTGCGGTGAATGCCGGTTCGGGTACGGCATCTCTCTCATGGATCATAACATTATACGGGTTGCTCACGGGATGCCTTCCATCCACACTCACCTGAAGGGTTGCATGCCAGGTGCCGGCACGGTCAAAGGTGATGGTGACCGGGTTGCCGCTTGCCACGAGAGGCTCCCTGCTTGATGGGTCGCCGGACCGGGTGAACTTCCATGACCAGTCGGCAGGGCTCTCTTCATTACCGATCACCGATCCTGTAAAGGTGATGGTCGCCGGTGCCACCCCTGTTGTAGTGTCACTGGTGATGGTGGGAAAGGCCGCTGATCCGACTGCGCAGATGAATGGGAGGATGAGAAGAATGAGAAGAAACGATCTCATCAGAGGAGACCTCCCGGCAGAAGAACAATCAGGGTGAGCAATACCGAATAGGAGAGGGCTGGCGGGAAGAGGGATGCCGGGGCTGAAAAATCGAAGATGCTCCTGAGTGCGATTGAGATGATGATGATCGACCAGCATGCAGCAAGAAGGATCCCGATACCCGGGATGAGGCCTGCCACTCCGAACGGAAGGATCGAATAAAGGGTGATCCTGATTGTAATCCCAAATCCTCCATCAATCCTGCCGGTGATCAGATGTGCCATAATGCTTGTCACAAGAACCAGAAGAGAGGCGATCAGAAGGACACTCAGAGTAAAAAATGCTGCGGCTCCGGGATCTGTCGTCAGCTCTGTCAATACAGGGTAGAGGGAGGGATCGATACCATGATACCGGTATACTGCCGTAATGGCCAGATAGTTGCTGAATGTGCAGAGAAGGACTGCTGAAATGAAGACGAGGAGCGGCTTATGGAGGGGATCATCACGGAATCGCTCAGCCCCGGAGGGTGCGATGAGAAATGTGAGAAACCTCCCATACTCCCGGGGGGGTGATGGAAAATCGATGCAGGCCGTCTCATCCACCTTCCCCCTCCAGTCTCTCTCCGGTGAGACCCTGATGCCACAGATGTCACACCAGGGACTCTCCGGTGCGAGTATTGTGCTGCAGACCGGACAGCGCAGGCATGTCGGGGGCTCCCCTTCATCCTCGGGCGGTGAATCTTCGTCCTCCTCCTCCTCAGCCTCCTCTTCATGTCTCGTCTCCTCCTCCTCATGGGGGATGGTCTCCTGATCCTCCTCCTCGATGAGGGGGGGTGGCGTCTCGTCGGAGGTCAGAAGGGTAATCCATGCATTCCGTTCTTCTTCCTCTGGAAATGTAAGATGATGCTGACCAATCTCCTTATCCTTGTCCATGTAGGAGATGAGGATTGACGGCTCACCAGAGGTGTCTATACAGGGTGATGCGTCAAGGATAGAACGGCGCGGGTGCTCTCTGATGATTTCAACATTCTGCTCATCTCCCTCATAGATGATCAGCCTCTGCGAGGTGAGCAGAATCCCCCGTCTCCCCTCCGGGCTCATCAATCCGGATCGCTGGCAGATTGGATATTCCCTTGCGGTGGCTCTCTTCTCTTGCTTTGTCTCACCGTGTGGGGCTTTCCGGAGTACTCCATTGATGATATCTTTGAGGTACCTGACTGCCCGATCCCGGCTGGTCATTCCGTCCGGGAAGATGATCTTCATCCGGCGGACACCGGTTCCGGTCATAATGGCTAGTACAGCGGCATACTCTCCATCAGGAGTGAACTCGGAGACGACATCGAAGAGATCCGATCTCAGAAACTCCCTCCCGGTCCCATCACCCGACTCCGGTGTTATCCTGACACCTGCATCGGCGATCCATATCGTAAAGGGCTGCCCTTTGATGAGGGCCCCGGGGATCGAGTCGATAAAAATAAACTCTCTCTTCTCCTCAACCCTTGATCCCGTAAAAAATTTCGCGATTACTGTTTCTGCCTGATCCCGTGTCGCACCCCCTTCCGGGAAAGCGAGGATCATCTCCCTGACTGCACCACCTGCATGTATCCTAAGGATAAGTGATGGGATCTCTCCCTCTTCTCTTTGGTATCCTTCTATTGCTGAGCGCTGATAGGATCGTGGAGCGCCCCCACCTGATGCAGGTGTGATGGTGATCCCGTCTTCGAGGATCTCCAGCCTGTACTCGGATCCTTTGATCCTGATTGTTGATCCGCCCAATGGTGGGGATGGAGGCCCGCCCTGTTTCATCTGGTGCACCCTCTCCCTGAAACGGTCACGGGAAGCCGTTCCCCCTGCCCATTCAGGGAATGCAAGGATCATGCGGCGGACCACGCCACCTGCGTTGATCGCAAGGGCGATTGAGGGGAGCCCATCCGGATTCGTCTCAGCAACAGCATCAAAGATGTTTGACCGATGGAACTCACGCCGCGCTCCTGCCCCCGATTCGGGTGAGAGGATGATCTTCTCCCCTGTCAGGTCTGCGGTGAATGCCTCCTGCTTGATGAGGATACCTCTGAATTTCCGGTCCTCCGGGTTTTCTGGGGGTGCACCTGGCGGGGTCATTCTGATATGAAGTACATGTCATCTGGCTGCCATAAGTCCTTTCCCGTTGGGGAACCCCGGCCATTATCGAGCAGACAGATAACGAGGGTTATGTAGTAGACTTTCCTAGTATCATGAGCAGAGTGATTCCGTGATGAAAGAAGATACAGTCCGAATAGCAGAGATAGCAGCCCTCCTCTCCCTTCCCGAGGATCTCATCAGGCAGTATGCCGATGAGTATGGGGACCATCTCCCGTATAGAACAATTGGCAAGGTCAGGCTCTTTGACCAGTCCGCGGTCAAAAAATTCCGGGTGATCGCAGATCTCACTGCACAGGGGCTCAGTCGCGGCCCTATCATATCAGTTCTGAAAGGAGGGCGATCGCTTGAGGATATTGCGTCATCAACAGATGATGATGCAGAAAAACCTGTATCGGTCCCTCCGCCGCCACCTGCCCCGGAGCTTGGTGATGAGGTCCTCATCTCTCTTCGTCGGACCGGTGACGCAGTCGGCCGTATCGATCAGATGGTGGGTGGTATCCGGGGTGGAATGAAGGCCGACAATGAGAAGATCATCCGCGAGATCTCTCTCCTGAGGGAGGAGGTTCTGGCATCACGAGCAGAGCTTCGAACCCTCTGGTCACAGATCCGGGAGCTGGAAGAGGATCTCCGTGAACGCGAGCTCCGGAAGTCATGGCTTGAGCGGCTTGCCGGGCGTCTCTCGCGTTAATCCTGTACTCTCCATTCGATGGCGACCTCCCTGCCGAAGGTTCTGGTGAAGAGATCTGCTTTCTGGATCCCATAATATCGTTCGGCATCTCCCTCCTGTTCTGATGAACAGGTGATCGTCACTCCTGTATCGACGATGGTGACGTCAATATCCCTGACAAGGGACTGGTGTGTCCGATCAAGGCCGTCTGCAATCCTGAGTATGGAGGAGAGCACCCTGACAAGGGCCCTCTCCTCGTCATCCAGCCCGGCATACTCACGGTGCTTCAATGAAGGGAGCGCTTTTCTGTGATACCGTGCAAGAAGGGCGATGATCACCCTCTCCTTGTTATCCAGGGGGAGGGTTCGGTCCTCTTTGATCAGTCGCTGGCTGCTCTTATGGTGCGCCTCTGGCCCCTGGCTCCAGCCGATATCATGGAGGAGTGCGGCTGCTGTCAGGAGAAACCGTGCATCATCACCGAGAGCATGGAGTGGGGCAAGCCCGTCGAAGAGGAGGAGTGCATTCTTCATCACCTGCTCATCATGCTCTCGATCAACGCTGAGGGAATTGGCATAGCTTCGGATCAACGCGATTCGCCTGGCTTCGTCACTATCATTCATTCATCTTTTTGGGATCTCAGGATTTCATATATCTTCTCTCTTCCTTTGGGTGGTGGATGATACCACCTTCTCACGAATCTGCTCTGATGCGTGGTTTCTTCTTTCTGCACCCCCAAACATTTAGGATATCAGCGATGGCTTCACAGGATCCAATCAGTCAGATAGAGAGGAAACGGGTGTACATCGAGACCTACGGGTGTACATACAATGCCGGCGACTCCGAGAAGATAGCGGTCATCCTGAGGGGGCAGGGATGTGAGATCGTCAGATCGTCAGACGAAGCAGACACAATCGTTCTCAATACCTGTATCGTTGTTGAGAAGACCGAACGGGAGATGCGGCAGCGCCTCTCCCACCTCGGAGGCCGGGAGGTCTATGTCACCGGCTGCCTCCCGAAGATCGATCCCGGTTGTGGCGGTGTCGTGATCGATCCGGATACGATTCATCATCACTTTCAGTCTGCCGGAACTCAGCCTGACGGGCGGGTGGCGGTGATCCAGATCGCCCGGGGATGCACCGGCCACTGTACATACTGTATCACAAAAAAGGCACGTGGCCCTCTTCTGAGTTATCCGGTGGAGGAGGTGGTCAGGCAGCTGAAGGGACGGGTTGCGAGGGGTGCAGTGGAGATCCAGCTGACGGCACAGGATGTATCTGCCTGGGGCATGGATCTCGGATCGGATCTTGGCGATCTCATCTCTGCACTCTCTGCGGTGCCAGGAACATTTGCGATCAGGATGGGGATGATGAACCCTGATACCCTCAATCCTGTCCTTGGCAAGGTTCTCCGTGCATGCCGGGATGATCGTATCTTCTCATTCTTTCATATCCCCATACAGTCCGGGTCCGATACTGTGCTCCGGAGGATGGGCCGGCGGTACACCCGGGATGATGTCATCCGGATTGTAGAGATGATACGAGAGGAATTTCCGTATGCCCGGATCTCAACCGATATCATCTGCGGGTTCCCCGGTGAGACCGGGGAGGAGTTTTCTGAGACGATCAATCTCCTGAGAGCGATCCGGCCGGAGAAGATCAATATCACCCGGTACTCTGCCCGGCCGGGCACCCCTGCCGCATCATGGTATGATATGCCGGACCGGTTCAAGAAGGATCGATCACGGCAGGCGACGGCAGTTGCACGCGGGATCTTTGATGAGATCTATACATCCTTCATCGGTGAGGAGATGGATGTGGTGGTGACCGAGGTTGTCAAAGAGGGAACTGTCACCACCCGGGACCGTGCCTACCGACCGATCATCATCAGCGAACCTCTGGAGATTGGGAGTGCCCAACGGGTGCGGATCACCGGCCACCGGCATCATTACCTGCTGGGTGACCTGATCAGGTGATCTCCATATCACGCCCTCGTTCGGTATCCTCAGGATCGAGGATCATCAATGGATCCGGGTAGGGTGCAAACCATGTCTGCTCTGCCAGCTCCGGGGTGCTGCTCCTGAGAATCCATGCCCGGAGCAGGGTCTTCAGTGCTGATAGCGGCGTTCTTCCCTGTCGGTATGCCTCAAGTTCATCAAGGAAGAACGCCTTCTCGTCCCGGGAGATGGTCTTCTTCAGATGTCCGAAAGAATGGAGGGCGACATTTATTTCAGAGGTAAAGCGTGGAGCCCTTCGCATTCCTGAAAGGAGTATCGGTCTGTACTGACTAAAAATATCAGCAGCCGGCTGCCGCTCCCGGTTTCCCACGATGGCTCCAAGCTTTCCAAGCATCGGCTGGCTGTATGCCATGAAGAGGAGCTTATTCTGCGTATGGAACCTGATGATCGCCTCCATCGTTCCCTTCTCTTCTGCGGCACGGAGATCGGCAAGGCAGAAGATACGGGTGAGGAAGTGCTCCCGGATCCTCCGGTTCCGTATTCTCCCTTCATCCTCGATGGGGAGGTCGGTGTACCGTTCCTGTATCATTCTGCCGAAGAATCCCGGTCCTTTTCCGACGGGTGAGGATTTCCCTGCAGATGGGTATCTCTTCACCTCCGAGATACCGGAGGTCGGTGATTTATTCTTCATGATGAATCCGTCCACAGTCGGCAGGCTGTCAAGAAACGATGAGCAGAAGGTGGACATCTCATCGGTGAGATCCCGTTCGGTGGATGGCTGTATCAGTCGTTCTCCTTCTTCAGTCAGCACGATCCTGATCGTATCCCTGGGGATGCCAAGCCCGATCTCAACTTCCGGGCAGATTGGGATGAAGGTGATATGTGGCTTCATCGACGAGACCGCATGACTTGTGATCATGTCTCCATTATACCGCACATGATCAAACTCGATACACCGGCTCACGACCACGACCGGCTTCTGAAAGATACGTCTCCCTGTCATTATGGACTCCTCTGATCGAATCCTCTGGCGTCATACTACAAAGAGATGATCATCGCTGGAAAAAAAGAAGTGTCGGTAACCGAAAATTATATTATCTTAAGAATGCTGTTCAGGGTATGTCATCTCTCGATGAATTTGAGATAACACCCGGAAGAGCAGAGTATCTGAAGTTCATTCTGGAGGCAGGAGGTCGTGTGACAACGATGGATATTGCCAGGTATTTTAGTGTCTCCCCATCAACCGGGACGAAGGTGATCAAGGATCTTGCAGAAGCCGGTCTCCTTGTCCATCGGCCGTATTCTGATGCCCATCTCACTGAAGATGGCTATCAAATGGCTCAATTTCTTGAGAGGCGGCATAAAATTCTCTCCCTTCTCTTTTCGCACTATGGTTTTACCCCTGGTGAAGCCTGTGCGGAAGTCAAAAGATTTGAGCATTATGTCTCGCGTGAGGCGATAAACCGGATCTGCGCATCATGCGGTCACCCGACGACGTCGGTCTGTGGCCGTATCGATCATGATGCGGTCTGCTGCTCCCCGGAGTGATTGATGATGAGGGCTGTACTCCTGATTCTCCTGCTCGTCCTTATCGCATCCTTCTATTCGGGATGCATCCGGAATGATACCGTCTCTTCGGATGGTGTACTCCAGATCGCGGTCACGATCCCTCCGATGAAAGAGATGGTTGAGGTGATCGGAGGGGATCGCGTCTCGGTGACAGTCGTTGTTCCTCCGGGTTCCGAGCCTCATACCTTTGAACCGGGACCCGGCCAGATTCGCAGAATATCCCGGTCCGATCTCTTCTTCAGGGTTGGGGAAGGTCTCTTTCCATTTGAGGATCAGCTTGTTGGACGCCTCTCCTCGCAAAATCCCCACCTGCGGATCGTTGATCTCTCTCATGGTATTGATCTGATCCTGATGGATGATCACCATGATTGCGGCTGTGGTCATGGCGATGGAGGATATGATCCACATATCTGGCTCTCTCCAGCGAACGGGGGGGTTATGGCTGAATCGATTGCCACATCCCTCATTCTGATCGATCCTGATGGTGAGGCATTCTATCGGGAGAACCTTGACGGGTACCATGAGGCGATCAGTGGGATCGATGCCCGAATCCAGGAGGATCTGGCGGATCTCCGTATCAGGCGTTTCATCGTCACCCATGATGCCTGGGGATACTTTGCGAGGGAGTATGATCTGGAACAGATCGCCGTCCATCTCGGAGGGAGGGAACCGACTGCACGCGATATTGCAGAGATAGTCCGGATTGCCCGTGAGGATGAGATCTCCATCATCTTTGTCGAGCCGCAGTTCTCACAGAAGACGGCAGAGGTGATCGCAGCAGAGGCGGGTGCGATGGTTGTCGTGATCGATCCGCTTGCAGAAGAGTATCTCAATAACTTCATTCATGTTGCTGAAGCTCTTGAAGAGGCGATGAGGTGACACGGGCTCTTCTGATGGAGGATGTATCCGTCCGGTATGGACAGAATGTCGTCCTTGATGGTGTATCCTGGGAGGTATGGGAGCATGACTTCGCCGCAGTCATCGGGCCAAACGGCGGGGGGAAGACAACCCTGCTCAAAGCCCTTCTCGGTCTTCTCCCCCTCTCATCGGGGCGAATATCCATCTTCGGCCATCCACCTGGTGAAGGCAGGCGGATGATCGGATATGTCCCCCAGTTCCATACCTTCGACTTCTCATACCCGATCACGGTTACAGAGATGGTGCTGCAGGGGCGTCTCTCCCATATTCCCGGCCTGCTTCGGAGATACCGGGATAAGGATCATGAGGCAGCGGAGCAGGCGCTTGGCATGGTCGGCCTCTCCGGTGTCGGGGATCTCCCCCTCTCGACCCTCTCCGGTGGCCAGCAGCAGCGTGTGATCATTGCCCGGGCACTTGCAGGAGAGCCACGCCTTCTGATCCTTGATGAGCCGACCGTCTATGTCGATGCTCCGACTGAAGAGCAGTTCTTCAGTCTTATCAATACACTTCTTGACGAGATGACGGTGATCATCGTTACGCATGATATCGGGGCGATATCCGGGAAGGTAAATCGGATTGCATGTTTGAATCGCCATCTCTACACCCATGGTGATGCGATGATAACCGATGAGATGCTCACATCGGTGTATGGCTGCCCTGTCGATCTCATCGCCCATGGGGTCCCGCACCGGGTACTGAGGGAGCATGATGATGCTTGAGATACTTGGGTATGGTTTCTTCCAGAATGCAATCATTGCCGGAGTTATCGCTGCCATTGCCTGTGGGATCACCGGCAGTTTCGTCGTCGTCAGAAGGATGGTCACAACAAGTGGAGGCATCTCTCATGCAGCCTTCGGGGGGGTGGGACTTGGCTATTTCCTGGGGATCGATCCCCTCTTTGGCGCATTTCTCTTTACAATTGGTGCAGCATTTCTGATCTGGTATCTCAGGACCCATGAGCTTCAGGATACCGATACCATAACTGGTGCGCTCTGGGCAACCGGTATGGCAGCCGGCGTCATCTTTATTGCACTCACACCCGGATATGCGCCGGATCTCTTCAGTTATCTCTTTGGAAATATTCTGCTTGTTCCCCGTCAGGATATCATGATGATGGGGCTGCTTCTTCTGCTGATCCTGACGGTTGTATCGGTCTTCTTTAATCAGCTGGCAGCGGTCACTTTTGATGAGGAGTATGCAAAAATCATGGGGCTGCCGGTCAGTGGGCTGACGCTTCTTCTCTTTCTTCTGATCGCAGTCACCGTCGTCCTTCTTATATCGGTCGTCGGGATCATCCTCGTCATCGCTCTTCTGACACTCCCTGCTGCAACCGCACGGCTGTTTTCCCGGACGCTGCCGACGATGATGGTGACCGCCATATTAATCGGGGTTGTCACGGTTCTTGCAGGAATTACCCTTTCATATACCCTTGATCTTCCTTCAGGAGCGATGATCATCCTTCTGGGAGCCGTGATATATGCTGCCGCCCTCGCAGGGCGGCATTATGACGGGAGCACCGGTTGAGATCTCAGATCTCAAGGGCTTCCATCTCGTCAAGAAATGGCATCAGTGTGGTAATATACCGGCGCTCTTCTCCCTCGATGACTGCCTCTCCGCAGGCGATGACCTCAAGGATCAGCGGAAGTTCAGAGAGCTTATCCCGGAACCCTGGATCCTGGCTTCCTGCAAAGGATATAAAAGAGTCAAGCCGGATAAAAGGGCGTTCATATTCAGGAACCTCTTTATACATGGCAAGATCGTCGGAGATTGATACCTTTCTGGCAAGTTCTTCCTCGAAGTACAGGTAGATCGCAATATCATATCGCCGACCAAGCTCTTCAAGTTCGAGGATATCGATCTTCTCGCCAGGCGCTACCGCAAAGGTACGGCACTCTTCACCTCTCTCGGTCTCCATATAAGTACCATGGGAGGTCGGGGCATAAGAGGATCGCGATCAGCACATTTATGTTACCCAATATCGTATGCGGCGTAGGTGTGACTGATGGCGGAACTTGTAAATGGTGTGGCAAAGAAGGATGAGCTCTTCTTTCATCTGATAACACTTCTTCGTGAAGGGACGCTGACCTTCCGGTGGCGGGCCGCGGAGGCTCTTGGTGGGGAGGGTGATCTGAGGGCAGTCGGGCCTCTCATCGAAGCTCTCTCGGATCCCCATGTTGATGTCAGCTGGATCGCTGCAAAATCTCTTGGCAGGCTTGGAGATCCCGAGGCGGTTCCCCACCTGATTTCGATGCTCGACGATGACGATAAATGGAAGAGGATCGGTGCAGCCGAGGGGCTGGGTGGCATTGGTGATCCAGAGGCCGTGGAGAGACTTGCCCATATTCTGATAACAGATCCTGAGCGGCTTGTCCGGGAGAAGGCTGCATGGGCTCTTGGAGAGATCGGAGGGGAGAGGGCAGAAGAGGCTCTTCGCTCTGCAGTGGACGATGAGAGTGAGCGGGTCAGACGTTCGGTGCAAAAAGCCCTTGAAAAGCTTGGAAAGGAGAATTAATGAGATATATTCACTCCAAAACAAACTGCATTTCTTTGATGATGACCCGATCCTTCGCCCCTCCGCAATGATGATAATACAAAAAGGAATGCTAATATCCTCTGACTTCAATACAGTGAAGGAATGAAGAAAGAGATCGGGAAAGCAATCGGCTTACTGGCGTTTTTTACGCTCCTGCTGGTGCCGATAGATCCGGCGGTCATCCCCACTGAGGCACGGTATGTCCTTGCTGTGACAGTCCTGATGGCGATATTCTGGGTGACTGAAGCGATCCCTCTTGAGGTGACTGCACTTCTTCCCATTGTCCTCTTCCCCTTCCTTGGGGTTCTCACGGTGAGAGAGGCGACGACTCCGTATGCGGACCCCGTCATCTTCCTCTTTATGGGTGGTTTTATCATCGCAATGTCGATGCAGCGCTGGGGGCTTCATCGGCGAATTGCCCTTCATATTATCAATATCGTTGGAACCAGTCCCCGACGGCTCATTCTTGGTTTCATGGTTGCAACCGCATTCCTCTCGATGTGGATCTCAAATACTGCCACAGCGATGATGATGATTCCAATCGCCATAGCAATCATTGCAACGGTGATGCCAGGAATTAATACCAAACTCAATGAGATGAATGAGGAGCAGCGTGACTTTGCAGGATGCCTGGTCATTGCTGTTGCCTATGCCGCCAATATTGGTGGTATCGGAACGATCATCGGATCGCCTCCGAATGGTATTTTCATAGCCCAGATGAAGATCCTCTTCCCGGAGGCTCCGGAGATCGACTTTTTTACCTGGATGAAGTTTGGTATTCCTCTTGCGACAATGCTCATCCCCATCGTCTGGCTCTGGCTGATTAAGGTGCCATACCGTCATCTCCCAAGAAAACTCTCCCAGGCAAAGGATGTCATTAAACAGGAGATGGAAGAGCTTGGCCCCATGAGCAGAGGAGAGCAGTGGACACTTTTCGTCTTCCTTCTTGCTGCATTCTCGTGGATCTTTGCCAAGACGAAGGATATTGGTGGAGTGACGGTTCCGGGTCTGGATCTCATCTTCCCTGGTATCTCTGATACCGGGATTGCAATATTTGCCGCAGTACTTCTCTTTGTTCTCCCCGTGAACTGGAAAGAGGGGATCTTCACGATGAACTGGGAATGGGCAGAGAAGATTCCATGGGGTATTCTGATCCTCTTTGGTGGTGGTCTCTGCCTCTCGGCTGCATTCATTAAGAGCGGACTTGCAGGGCTTATCGTTGATTCATTCTCGATGCTCTATCTCCTCCCGATCGCTGTGGTTGCCCTGATCATTGCGCTCGTCGTCTCGCTCCTTACCGAGGTTTCATCAAACACCGCCATCGCCTCGGTGATGATGCCGATCATGGCAGTCACCTCCGTCTCGATGGGCCTGCACCCCTACGTTCTGATGATGACAGCTGCGGTCTGTGCATCTCTTGCATTCATGCTCCCTGTGGCAACCCCGCCAAATGCGGTTGCGTTCGGTACCGGGTATATCGATATCAAAACACTCGTCCGATCCGGATGGGCATTAAACCTGATTGGTGTCTTCTTCTGGACGATCTTCCTCTTCACGGTCGTCATGTGGGCTGTCGGATTCACAGCTGATCCCCCGGGATGGGCTCTGAACCCATAACCTCTCCAACACTCTTATATTGGGAGGGGGCTAATACCCCGTTGATGTCCCGTATCACAATCAATAATGGCGACTCTTCTCCTGGTTTTGGGGTTGAGGGGAAGAAGACGAAGAAGGATGCGAAGATCGAGATCAAGGATTCAACCCGGAAGAAGGAATTTGGGAAAGTCCGTTTCGATGAGGAGAGCCGGTCTGATATCTTTGAATCCAGGCCCCGATAATGGGTCAGTGCCTGATAATATCTCCTGCACTCTGTATCGTGATCTCCCTCTCCCCGTCGTACGTTGTAAGGATTCCATAGATAGAGACCTGATCACCTATCCTGAGTCCGGGATCGCCGGTTCCCCGTGGAATAAATATCCGGGTTCCGGAGACGACAGCACTCCAATGCCCGCCTGTCCGGGTCTGTCGGATATCCTCCACCGATCCCTCAAGTGAGACCCTTGATCCATCAGGGAGATCCGGTTCGAAGGGCTTTGTGAATGCTCCCGGCCCTGCCATTGTGATTCCTGCATGGATGAGGAGGATGATAAGAAGGGATCCTACAAGGAGGGTGAGGGCTTTTCTTTCAGGCCGGTATACCATAAAGATCCATTTAACTCTGACCTCTTATCAAGCGATAGGTTCTTATGTTAACAGCGTTAACATATCTCTATGCATCCCGAGTTGTTACCCCCCTCCTCGCAGAAGGTTCTCCATCTGCTTGAGCAGGGTGGTTCGATGACACATAAGGATATTGTTAAAGAGAGCTGCCTCGCACCCCGAACGGTGCGGTATGCCCTGAAGCGCCTTAAGGATCAGGGTCTGATCCTTGAGAAGTTTAACTTCAGGGATGCACGGCAGATCATCTATGAATGCAGGGTGAGTGAACCACAGAGGGCAACTGCATGAAGAGGCCGCTCTGCGACATCATGCTCTGTGACGAGCTGGCACGGAACTATCTCCCCCGTATGCGGGCAGAGCTGGTATGCCGTCTGGTTCAGAGGCAGGGTGTGAGGCAGAGCGAGGTCTCCCGCCGTCTTGGGATCTCACGTGCCGCCATATCACAGTACCTGAGCAGAAAGCGCGGGTCAGGAGATATAGAGCTCTCCGATGATATGGCAGAGATGCTTGATCGATGGGCCTTTACCATCATGAATGATGGCTCCGGCAGCATCACCATCTGTGATATCTGCCGGTGCGCCAAGAAAGAGCGTCGGTAACTTCCTTTTTTTATCTGAGGTATCTCCTCCCGATGATGATCCCTGCAAAGAAGATCAGCATCGCGGTCGCGATAGCCGGCTTTGTCCAGTCTCTCTCACTGACCGGAGAATCCCGGCTTTGGTATCCACTCCTCCAGTCCTCATTAAAGACCCTGAGGTAGTAGGCAGCGGCGTCCGGGTGTTCGATGATCACCCCGGCTTCCCGGTTATTCATCGGGGAGTTCTCATTCCAGTTGATGCTGGAGACCAGAACCGCCCGGCCATCAACGATAACCCCCTTGTTATGGATCTTGGTGATTCCTGGACGGCGTGCATCGAAGAGTCGTGCCTCAAGGGGAATACCGGCTTGTTGCGCATAGGCGTTGATGAACGCAACCATCTCGTCGTTGTCATTATCACCAGCGATATTATACCATGTTGCGTCAAGGAGAATCCGGACATGCGCCCCCCGGTGAGCGGCAGCGACCGCCTCATCCAGCCATGGATTCGGATCGTTCCTTGTCCAGTTTCTGATGTATGCCTGTTGTATCTCGACTGATCTCGTTGCTTCAGCGATCATTGCGGGTACAAGCCGGGAGGTGTCGGGCGAGATGACCGGCATAACCGTTGCATCATGGATTTGGATCGGTGCGTACCGTGATCTCCAGGCGGTGGCGCTGATTCTCTGCGGCTCCTGGGTTATGGACAGCGGCATGATCGGGGTGATATCCCTTCCCACAGCATCTTCTGCATAGACCATGGAGAAGTAATCGGCAAACCGGCGGTCATGGATCCATACTCCCCACCCCCTGTTTCCTTCAAATCCTGAAAACGGAATTCCACTCTCCTTGAAGTTCTCACTTGTGATGATGACGGACTCTCCATCGATGATAAGGTATTTGGCATGCAGGAACCGGTACCTGGCCCGTTCTCCTCCGGGAGATCCCATCATATCGACCGGAATGCCTGTCCGGTTCAGCCCTGAGAGGAGATTTGTCTGTTCGGGTGATACCCCTCCGACGGGACCTCCCTCAAGGAGGATCCGTACATCAACCCCCCGTGTGTGGGCATCCCGGATGAGATCTGCTATTCCGGGGTGGGTAAACTCATAGACTGACATGAGGATCGTATGATCAGCTGAGAGGATCGCCTCTTCAATAACCTCGTATGCAGAGTCGGGGGAGACGAAGAGGGTGGCAGAGACCCCCTCGACACGCAGTGGAGAGAAGTCGCTCTGGCCGATCATGAAGGGGCGGGGATTCCACTCTCCGTCAATGATCCGATGCACCTGCCCTTCACGGGACCGGATATCACGTGGCCAGGCGATCTCAAACCTCAGTTCATCATGATAATGCAGCGTGATCTCATCAGCGGCATTGGCGAGGATAAACCGCCCTTCTCTGATGACGTTTGGGACTGCCGGGGTTGACTCCTCCCATTCATAATCCGGGTATGTACCATGCGTCAGTTTATAAGCTTCAGCCTGCCGTGCGATGACAAGCTCCCCATTGATCCTTGTTCCGGGTGGAAAACTGAGTGTCGCCTGATTATCCCTTATCGTCCATCCGTCAAGCGATCCCTCTCCTGAGAGGACGATGAACTCGTCCGGATCATGGGGGAGATAGGGGTCCGGGCAGAAGGCGACGACGGTGATCCCGGCAGATACGGTTGCCGGGATGAGCAGAAGCAGAATCAAGAGTGGGAGGATGCTCTTGTGCATGAAAGAGATCTGATCTATTCCTTTTTTACCGTCCCGGTTTCATTTCTGTACATGGGGATGCCTGCATACGTCATCAAGCTTGGGGGGAGCCTGCGTGATATCGTCCCTGGTCTGGTACAGGTTCTCACTGATCATGGGACAGGTTCTCTTATCGTTCCCGGAGGCGGCGCTTTTGCAGATGCGGTCCGGGACCTTGATCCCGATGCTGATGCCGCTCATTGGATGGCGATATCTGCGATGGAGCAGTATGGCCATTATATCGGATCCCATGGAATCCCGACAACCGACAGGATCGTGCGCGTTAATGAGCCGTCGGTCCTTCTGCCATACTGTCTGATGCGAAGGGAGGATCCCCTTCCACATTCATGGGACATCACATCGGATACAATAGCCGCATGGGTTGCATGGCGCCTCGACCTCCCGCTGATCCTTCTCAAATCGGTCGACGGCATCATCTCAGAAGGAAGGCTGCTTTCCGAGGTCTCTTCTCCGGTTGTCACTGATACTGTCGATCCCGCGTGTATCCCGTTCATTCTGAGGAAGCGGATCTCTGCTCTGGTTATCAATGGGAGAAGCTCCGATGCGCTCAGGCAGGCATTATCCGGGGAGCCTCTCTCCGGAACCATCATCACCGGCGGGACAGAGGAATTATAACCGAGGTATCCCAATCATATAAGGGAGTCCGACTATGTCAATGGTTAAGTGCACGTCATGCAACGCTCCGCTCGCTGAGCGCGGCGCGACTGAATTCAAGTGTCCTGAGTGCGCCGAGCTGATACGCCGGTGTGCACGATGCAGACATCAGAGCATCCAGTATGCCTGTCAGAAGTGTGGATTTCAGGGGCCGTGAAGATGGGAGCAGTAGCAGTTATTCTGAAGGTGATGCCCGAGTCTCCTGAGGTGGATCTTGAGGCATTAAAAGCAGCGATTCGTGAGAAGATTCCAGGGGTTTCAGATATGAGGGATGAGCCAATCGGCTTTGGTCTCGTCGCCCTCAAGGTTGCAACCGTCATTCAGGATGAGGAAGGTGCAACAGAAGGTATCGAGTCACAGTTCCTTGATATTCCTGGTGTAGACCGTGCAGAGATCGTCGATCTCAGCCGGATGATCTAATTTTTTTTATTCTCTCTCTTCGAGTGACTCAAAGACCTGTCGTGTCACATTCCGAATCGTCTCTGTGGAGTTTCTGAAAGCCTCCAGCTCGTCATCGGGGAGTTTTATCGGTACAGGAAAGACACCGCCGCGTGTGATACGTGCCGGAACGCCGATGCAGACACTTCCAATATCATGCACCTCCTTCTTGATGAAGGCAGAGACGGTAAGGATACGGTGTTCATCTTCGACAATTGTCCGGACGACCGTCGCAATTGCATCTCCCGGTCCATAGACCGTTGATCCTTTGCTCCGGATGATCAATGACCCGCTCGTCTTGACTCGTTCCATGATCTTGTCCTTTGGAAGGTGCGAGAAGGCCGGGAGGTTATTAATCTGAATGCCACCTATTGTCGTCGCTGACCAGAGGGGAACCATTGTGTCACCATGTTCACCGATGATCCGTGTATGTACTTCAGATACATGCACATTGAAGAATTCGGCAATACAGGATTTCAGACGCATTGAGTCGAGATGTGTTCCAAGTCCGAAGACACGGTGTGGTGGAAGATTTGAATACTTCAGAGCGACCGCTGTCATGATATCAACAGGATTTGAAATGACCAGGAGAAGTGCTTCTGAGGCTGTCCTGCCGATCTTTTCGGCATACCTGGCAACGATCTTTCCGTTCTCAACAGCGAGATCGAGTCTGCTCTGATCTGCTTTCCGTGCAGCACCGGATGTCAGGATGATGATATCCGATCCACGGAGATCCTTCTCATCACAGCTCCAGCTTATCCTTGTATTTGTTCCACGGGCTGCAAATGAATCAACCAGATCACGGGAGAGCCCTTCAAGGTACTGCTGGTTTCCATCACGGCCAAAGAGGGTAACCTCCTTGATCTGTGGAATCTGCGATATTGCATGGGCAGCATAGGATCCAACCTGCCCTGTCGCTCCGATAATAGCAACTTTCACCATAGAAATCAGAGAATGGGAACGTGTCATCGGTCGACCGCACATACCCCCGTTCCACAGGGCTTCCTTCTCCACCCCGCTCCCCCGTGGGCGCCAGACGTCCACAGTAAGTCTGCTCCCTTCCGGGCCTGAACCGTTCCCTGCGGCAACAGGCCTCACTTCCCTCCGGAAGCTTGGTTCCTGTCCGTTGACCTCACAGGACGAGGCTTCTACGTCGGAAGTACCTGCTTTCCGAAAGCTGCCTCGGCCTTCCTCAGACTTCGCCCCCCGCATATCGACGGTTTCGGGTCACAGGTGACGTCTAACCACCCGGGCTAGTTCCCGTAAAGAATCGGTTGTTATGGGATAAATACATCTCCTTTATTATCTGCCTTCCAGCGGGTGATAACCTCTTCAACCATATCGCGCGAGGCTTTGTCGAAGAGATCAATCACCGTGAGCACACCTTTTTCTGGTATATGGGGGGTGAGAAGGCTGTAGTCCCCCTGATAGACCTCGACTGCAAGGCCGCCACGTGTGGTGGCGATCAGATATGGTTCGCGCCTCACCGGGTTCTCTGCCATCGCCTGGTAACTCTCACGGATCTCGACATCATCGATCCCCAGGTAGGCATGGTTGACCTTGAGATTATATGCCGTCCAGAAGGCGGCAGCGTACCATGCATCATTGAAGATGATATGCGGGACCCCAAGGCGTGCTGCAACGATCCCGAGAGTCCCGGGGCCGCAACAGGCATCAACAAACGTCTTTGGCTTCTTTGTGAAGACCTTCCGATCGACTGCAAGGATCTTCGGATTCACCGGGCGTGGAAATTCAATATGCATCGTTGATGTCTGTTTATAAATGACGATGGGCCCTACCTGGGTGTTGAATATATTTGCGCGGACATCGCACCCGGCAAGGAGGATATGGGTTTTTGGGGTTTCCATTGTATCCGGACTGACAATTCCTGGGGTGATATGGGTATCCTGGACGACTCCCCTGACCTCGGGTATCTCAGCGACGATCCTCTCCGCCGTCTTTTGAGAGAAGAGATCGGTCAGGAGGACAAGGGATCGGGGTGGAAGGTACGGTGCCTCACTAAGTACCATTCCCGGATGAATGAGCGGGGTTCCGATCTCTTTTAATGGTTCAGTTCCAACAACCTCCCCCTCCTCCACCCCTATCCGGTATATATGGGCAAATATGTCATCGATGAACCGCTTTTTGCAGGTGCAGGGGGAAGGGGGGGTGTAATCGGGCGGGGGTACCTTTTTGTCAAGCCGTCTCCCCCTGCACCGGGGGCAGGGGGCAAATATCGTCTCCATTGTATTGATGATCTCGAATGCATCGGAGACGCAATCATCACCACAGACCGGACACTTCATACACGTCCCTTGTGGTAAAAGCTGATAAAGTATCAGCGTCTGCCGAAGGGATGGTTCTGGATGGGAATGGTAGATTTATTCCATGGTATACGCTTATTTGTAGTATTGCCTATTGTATGGCCATACCTCATCTCATATTTCGAAAGGATGGAGTGCCCCTTCCTATGCGCGCCGTTTCAGACGGGGCTGATCGATAATGTGTCTGCGAAAAAGAGATGCTGAATGGGCCTGATGCGATTCGAACGCATGACCGCCCGGTTATGAGCCGGGCGCTCTAACCAGCTAAGCTACAGGCCCTCTGGAGGGTACGATGCCGGTAATTACCATATCGTAGCAATATCCATTGTTCTATGAACTAAAAAAGGTGTGGTTCAGTGATGGTCCACACGTTGCTGAGGTAGTCGCGACGAATCTCCGAAATCCTGTCAGATTCTCACGTGAGGACGTTTATGATATGATCAGGCAAGATCGAAGCGATCAAGGTTCATCACCTTCGCCCAAACCGCGACAAAGTCCTGTACAAACTTCTCCTCTGCGTCGGCGCTTCCATATACCTCGGCAAGAGCCCGGAGCTGGGAGTTTGAGCCGAAGATCAGATCGACCCGTGTCCCGGTCCACTTCAGATCACCGGTCCTGCGATCACGCCCCTCAAAGAGACCTTCCTCTTCAGGGACTGGTTTCCACTCTGTGCCCATATCGAGGAGGTGTATAAAGAAGTCATTGGTGAGTGCCCCAGGCCTTTGTGTGAAGACGCCGTGCGGATTCTGGTTAACGTTGGTGTCCAGCACGCGCATTCCACCAAGGAGCACTGTCATCTCGGGTGCGGTCAGGGTCAGCAGCTGTGCCCTGTCAACCAGCAACTCCTCAGATGATACGGCATAGCGGGTCTTTTGATAGTTGCGGAAGCCGTCTGCTTTCGGTTCGAGTACAGCAAAGGATTCCGCATCGGTCTGCTCTTCTGAGGCATCCATCCGCCCCGGCGAGAAGGGTACCTCCACGGTGTGGCCGGCATTCCTTGCAGCCTGCTCGATACCTGCACAGCCGGCGAGAACGATGAGATCTGCGAGTGACACTTTGATACCGCTTTTCTGCTCACTGTTGAATCCGGTCTGTATCTTTTCAAGGGTTGTGAGTACCTTTGCCAGCTGGTCAGGCTGGTTGACCTCCCAGTCCTTCTGTGGCGAAAGGCGGATGCGGGCACCGTTTGCACCACCGCGCTTGTCAGACCCACGGAAGGTTGAAGCCGATGCCCAGGCGGTGGATACCAGCTCAGAGACCGACAGGCCGGATGCCAGGATCTTCTCTTTCAGAGAGGCGATCTCCTCCGGGCCAATCAGGTCATGATCGACGGCGGGAATGGGATCCTGCCAGATGAGCTCTTCAGCAGGGACTTCCGGACCGAGGTAGCGTGAGCGCGGCCCCATGTCACGGTGCGTCAGTTTGAACCAGGCCCGGGCAAAGGCATCTGCAAAGAGATCGGGGTTTTCAAGGAATCGCATGGCAATCTTTTCATAGTCCTCACCAAACCTCAGTGATAGATCGGTTGTCAGCATGGTTGGCTGGTGACGTTTTGACGGGTCATGGGCATCCGGAACCGTCCCGGCGCCTCCGTCGCCCTTTGGTTTCCACTGGTACGCACCGGCCGGGCTCTTTGTCAGCTCCCATTCGTGGTTGAAGAGGATCCTGAGGTAGTTGTTGCTCCACTTCGTCGGTGTGTTTGTCCAGGTGACCTCAAGGCCGCTGGAGATCGTATCCCCGCCTTTTCCTGTGCCGAAACTGCTCTTCCAGCCGAGCCCCTGCTCCTCGATGGGCGCTGCCTCCGGCTCCGGCCCGACATGGGATGCGGGTCCTGCACCATGGCATTTTCCGAAGGTATGGCCGCCAGCGATGAGGGCAACCGTCTCTTCATCATTCATGGCCATACGGGCGAAGGTCTCGCGGATATCCTTCACTGCCGCAACGGGGTCGGGGTTACCGTCCGGACCCTCTGGGTTGACATAGATTAACCCCATCTGCACTGCCGCGAGCGGATTTTCAAGGTCCCGGTCGCCGGAGTAGCGTGTATCATCCAGCCATTCGCTCTCGGAGCCCCAGTAGACATCCTCTTCCGGCTCCCAGACATCCTCGCGGCCGCCGGCGAAGCCGAAGGTTGTAAAGCCCATCGACTCCAGGGCAACATTTCCAGCAAGAATCATGAGATCTGCCCATGAGATGCTCCTGCCGTATTTCTGTTTGATCGGCCAGAGCAGACGGCGTGCCTTGTCAAGGTTTACGTTGTCAGGCCAGCTGTTCAGTGGCGGGAAACGCTGCTGGCCGGAACCGGCACCTCCCCGTCCATCCCCCATCCGGTATGTGCCTGCACTATGCCATGCCATGCGGATGAAGAAGGGACCGTAATGGCCGAAGTCGGCCGGCCACCAGTCCTGCGAGTCGGTCATCAGTGCATGGAGATCCTTCTTCACCGCTGCGAGTTCGAGTTTTGTAAACTCCTCAGCATAGTTAAAACCCTCACCCATGGGGTTGGAGAGGGCCGGGTGCTGGTGAAGAACCTTCAGATTCAGCTGGTTTGGCCACCACTCCTGGATGGATCGGCCTCTGGTGCTCATGCCTTTATGTACTTCTTTTCCTTCCGGGTTTCTCATCTCGTCAGTCATTCCATCGTCTCCTATTGATCTCTGGTTTTATCCACTGGGGTGATATAATAGTTCCTCTCCGCATCTCTTCCCGATTGGGTGGTATCGCCCCGGATATGCTCTCTGAAAGGGAATGTTTGACCTTGCAATGATACGGGCTCTGATAGGATCTCATTTAGAGAAGGGCAGGGGTGAATCCAAAGGCCAATAGAAGAAAATGTCAGATTATCAAAGAAGGGTCATAACCCATAAGGGGTTCCTCTCTCTTTCCAGAATTGATGATAGTCCCTGACGTTCCGATATGCAGATCAGGATGCAATTCATAGAGAAAAGGTGATTCAGGCCAGGGCCGGGACTCGAACCCGGGTCAAAGGATCCACAGTCCTATAGGATGTCCAGCTACCCTACCCTAGCATAAATGCTCATTCTTATTGCCGTTTCTAACTCTTTAAATTAACGGATTGACTCCCAACGATCACCCTCCCTCTCCACTTCCGCTCCTCGAAAGAATATAATACTCCGGATGCGTTATAGAGTATCACTTTCCGGGATTATTCAGGTAATCCCGGCTTTTCAGGAGGGGTATCAGATATGGCTAAGAATAATATCAGGACGCCGATCGTGTGTGTCCTTGGGCATGTTGATCATGGGAAGACATCGCTCCTCGATAAGATCCGCGGCTCACAGGTCGTAAGTACCGAGGCGGGCGCCATTACCCAGCATATCGGAGCGACGCTGATACCGATTGATGCGATACGAAAGATGAGCGGGCTGACCGGGAAGGCCGAGATCAAGATCCCGGGCCTTCTCTTCATCGATACACCCGGCCACCGCGCCTTCACCACCCTCCGCGCACGTGGGGGCGCTCTTGCGGAGATAGCCATCCTGGTCATCGATATCAATGAGGGTTTTAAACAGCAGACGCAGGAGGCTCTCCAGATACTTCGGAACTGTAAGACACCATTTGTCGTTGCTGCAACCAAGGTGGATCGTATCCCCGGATGGCGTGTTCACCCGGATGAACCGTTCCAGAAGACGTATGCAAAACAGAATGAGCGTGTCCAGGGCATCCTTGAGACCCGGATCTATGAGATCGTCGGGGAGCTCTCTGATCTTGGGTTCAACTCCGAACGCTATGACCGTGTTCGTGACTTTGCACGGAACATCGCTATTGTTCCATCGTCAGGGATCACTGGTGAGGGCATCCCCGATCTCCTGATGGTGATGATCGGCCTTGCCGAGCGGTACCTGACCGAATCACTGAAGATAACCGCGGATGGCCCCGGCCAGGGGACTGTCCTTGAGGTGAAGGAGGAACGTGGCCTTGGGATGACCCTTGATCTCATCCTCTATGATGGGACCCTCTCGGTCGGGGATGAGATCGGGGTGGCTGGTGCATCGGGATGCATCATCACAAAAGTACGATCTGTCCTGAAGGCACGCCCGATGAAGGAGATACTCATTGAGGATCGCTTCGAACGGGTAAAGTCGGTAACTGCCGCCGCAGGTATCAAACTTGCAGCACCCAATCTTGATGAGGTCGTCTCCGGATCTCCGCTCCGTGTCATCAAAGGGAATCGTGATGAGGTGGTTATGGAGATTAATGCCGAGATGCAGGCGGTCAATGTCAAACTCTCGCACCTTGGTATCAGTATTAAAGCAGATACCATCGGTGCGCTTGAGGCCCTCTCAAAGGAACTTGAGGCGAAGGAGATAGAGATTATGCGTGCAGATGTCGGCCCGGTCAGCCGCCATGACATCATAGAGCTTGAGACGATGCGTGAGCCGCTTCATAAAGTCATCATCTGTTTCGCAACTGATATTCTCCCTGATGTCGAAGAGATGCTCAAACACCCGCGGTATGCTGATATCAAAGTATTCTCCGGAAATATCATCTACCGGGTGATCGACGATTACATCGAGTGGCGGGATGAGGAGATTCGGAGGCGCGAGGCGCAGCAGTTTGAAGCGGTCATCATGCCTGCCAAGATACAGCTCCTTCCCAACTGTGTCTTCCGCCAGAGTGATCCGGCAGTCGTTGGTGTCCGTGTTCTGGGCGGGCTCCTCAGACCGAAGGTGCATCTTATGAATCTTGAGGGTCGCTCGGTCGGGACGGTCAAGATGATGCAGGATAAAGGCGATACCGTCACAGAGGCAAAAGAAGGGATGGAGATCGCCGTATCGATTGAGGGTCCAACGGTTGGAAGACAGATCCATGTTGGCGATACCCTTTATGTGGAAATTCCTGAGCGGCATGTGAAGGTTCTTGAGCGGGAGATGCTCTCCCATATCAATATCAGCTCCCAGGAAGCACTCTCTGAATATGCAATGATCAGGAGGAGGGATAATCCCTTCTGGGGTAAGTAGTATTAACCGGGACGCTCAAACAATATGGGTACTTCGGCTTCGGAAAGAACGAGGAGTTGTTTCGATACATGGTAGACTTTAAAATTGTTATATCAGACCCAGAGACCGGCCGTTCCTACAATACGGTAGCAAGTGGCGGTGCAGCTGGTGCATTTATCGGAAAGTCAATATCACACCAGATCGATGCTGGTGTCATCGGACTTGACGGGTATCGCATCGAAATCACCGGTGGAAGCGACAGAACCGGTATCCCGGCACGGAGAGGGCTTCCAGGATCTGCACGGCGCCACCTGCTCCTGACGGGCGGAAACGGCTTCAACCCAACGAAGCGCGGGGAGCGGCGGAGGAAGACGGTTCGGGGATCTGAGATCACATCCGACTTTGTGCAGATCAATGTCAAGGTCGTTGAGACCGGCAAGACTCCTCTTGCAGAAATCTTCGCTCCAAAAGAAGAGGCAAAGGCTGAATAAGCCCAATCTTTTTTCTGACCGCTCTGGTATCAGGCGGTTTTTTTGGCACTCTTTTGAATGAGGCTGCTCATCAGCTCTTCCCGGTAGCCCTCGGTATCCACCTGGTACCGGCGTGCAAGGATCATGACAGCCGCTTCGGGGAGGAGCCGGTCATCAAAGTGATCATGGATGATCCTATTCATTTCAGCATACATCGCCCGCTGGTCTGTTCCTGCCCTTGCTGCGATCGAAGAGACCAGTCGCTCAATCGGATCTTCCTTCCTGAGTATGGATGTGGAAGGCTTGAAACCCAAGGGTATCTCTACTTCTCCCGGACTGAATGCAGGGATATAGACACCACCCTGAAAGAGAAGAAGTCCCTCCTCGCGTGCCCGTTCAAGGAGAAGGGTTGCTTCTTCCTTATTCATCCATTTCCGGTCAATAGCAATATAATAGATGAACTCGACCTTCTGGAGGCGTTCTTTTCTGAGATGCCTGAATGCGGCTGCCACCACTGTCCTGAGGCTCACGAGAGGGCACCCTTCAGGAGATTCTTCAGGTCAAGTGCGTCAACTTCTCCATCTCTCCCCTGCTGGACGATGAATCCCTCTATCCGGCTGCCGAGATCATCAACCCTGAGGAGGAAGGAATATTCCGCCGCAGGATATCTCCCCTCACCCTTCAGGAGGGTGTCGTTTATCTGAAGGAGAAAATCGGCGCGTTCGCTGATATCGTCGATAAAATCCGAATCTGTCCGTACTCTCTCAAATCCGGTTTTATCGCGGGCAATCTCAACATGGATCTCGCGCTTGAAGAGTCCTCTCTCTGTCCGGAAATTCGTCTGGCTTCCGTCCAGTTTGCAGATGGATCGTATTGCTTCCTGGAAAGGAACATCATGTTCGAAGACAAGATCACAGTGGTTTGGGAACTGGTATGAGACCCGGCGCATAATACACGTATATGAGATGATACGTGGCTAAAACTCTATCCCCCGATATTGGTTCATACTGGCCGGGAGATGAGAGACTGATCCCCGGGCCCCGGAAAAAATAAGAAAAATGTATGGTTTATTCGATCAGAACAGCGTTCACGACGCCATCCTGGCTTGGGCGGGAAACTATCCGGGCGCTGCCGATCTCCGTCTTAATGATCGCCCCTTTTGTCAGCATCTTACGGCGGACGTAGTTTGGGTTTGCGGTATTTGATTCGACATTCTGGATAGCGACCTTCTTTGTGATCCCGGTCTTTGAATCAGATACTGATGCATACTCACTGCGGAGTGCGCGAACCTTTGTGTTTCCTCCGCGGGTCCGGATGATACGGTTACGGCTCTCTCCGATAACGGTCTCAGCCGGGGACCTGCCGATCTCAAAACGCTTTTTGCCGCAGGAGGGGTGGTACCGTCCGCCTGATGGCTTTCTGATGGATCTTCCTTGCCAGAGCATTGATGTTCCTCGTGATGGATAGTATCTCGTCTTTGGGTATCCCCAAGTAGAGTTCTCTATATTTCACTCTGAGATGTATTTAAGGTTGGGTCTCATATCCGGATCTGCCATCATGCAAGGATCGCATCCAGCAGCTCCAAAGCCCCCTCTCCAGTCTTCAGGTTCGTCCGGAATACCGGCATTTTCGGATTATATCTCTTGATATCCGCCTCCATTCTGTCGAGATCGGATCCGATAAGGGGGGCGAGATCGACTTTATTGATGACGGCGATGTCACCACTCCGAAACATCATCGGGTGCTTGTTGACAACATCATCCCCTTCGGTCGAGCTGATGACAATGATTCTCTTCTCTGCACCGAGCTGAAAATCGGTTGGGCATACCATATTGCCGACATTTTCGATAAAGAGAATATCTATCTCATCAAGTGGGAGGTGATGCAGCCCATGTTCAACGAGATGGGCATCCAGGTGGCATTCCTTTCCGGTATTTGCATTGTAGGCCGGCGCTCCTGTTCTGACGATCCGCTGGAAATCGTCATCACCATAAACATCCCCGGCGATGGCACCTCCCCGGATCCCACGCGCGGCGAGGATCGGAATCAGCTTCTCGATCAGCGCGGTCTTGCCTGATCCAATTGCCCCGAGCAGATCAAACGCCCGTACGCCATGCTCCCTGAGATGGCGGGCATTTGCTTCAGCAAGACGGGTATTCCCCTCAAAGATATCCTTCTCCATATGGACGTCGATCTGATGCATATACGTAATTGGCGGGATCTGTTTATAGGTTCATCGCGAATGTAGTAGGTATGGGAACTGAGCGGATCCTGTACCCCTGCTACTTTAATAGTACACTTACCCGTGCCGAAGGGAGGCGTATTCCAAAGGCACTTGCCCTGAAATCTCCAAAAATCCAGGATATTGAACGGGCTGCACGCAAGATCGGGATCTCAGGTGCTGTCATTGAGCCTAACTCCCATCCTGCGCACTGGCTTCACCGTGAAGGCCGGCTTCGGCTCTCCTGGGAGGGAAGCAAGGAGTCGCTCATCAGAAAGATTGCAAAGAACATTCCCGAGAAGCAATGACCGGCATGTACGATTATCACTGTCATACAACCCTCTCAGATGGGAGTATGCTCCCGATTGAACTGATCAGGCGGATGTCCGTTCTGGGCTATAGTTCCGTTGCCATCTCTGATCATGTCGATGCGACGAATCTTTTGGAGGTGATCGGGGCTGTCTCCCGGCTCCGGCGCTCTGCCGCTCTCTTTGGTGTCGATCTCCTCTGCGGGGTGGAGATCACCCATGTCCCTCCCGAAGAGATCCATGGTATAGCCAGAGAGGCGAAAGAACTCGGAGCAGATGTTGTTCTGGTTCATGGTGAGACGGTCGTTGAGCCGGTTGCCAAAGGAACAAATGCCGCTGCCGTCTCTTCCCCTGATGTCGACATCCTTGCCCATCCCGGTTTTATTTCAGATGCTGATGCGGCAGTTGCAGCAGATAATGGGGTATTCCTTGAGATAACCTCGAGAAATGGCCATAATCGGATGAATGGGCATGTTCTCCGGATGGCACGGGATGCAGGGTGTGGCCTTGTTATACAGTCTGATGCACATGATCCGCGTGATCTCCTGGATCATGAGGCAAAATGGCTCGTTGGCCGGGGTGCCGGGATGACTGATGGGGAGGTCGAAAAAGCGATGGGATATAAAATTGAATCTATCAAAAGGTTCTAGTCCTTTTATACTTTTTCACAACTTTTAAATACTGGAAGCGACTCATATATAATTATATAAAGTTTCCGAAATGGTTCTAGAATTCTTTGACTGAGGGTTTGTTTTGAAGTTTGCTGGTCGAATACTTAGTATTTGCGGTCGCCGTCTGGCAGTTGTCCGCTGTGATGCAGGCCAACTGCCACCGCTCTACTGTGATCTTGTGGACAGCCGTATGAAGCCGGTCGGGAAGATTGTTGACCTATTCGGAAATATTGCCTCCCCATATGCAACAATCGTCTGCAAAAACGATTGCCGTCTTCAGGAAGGCGAGAAGCTATATGTGCGGGAGAAGGTGAAGACATGCAGGAGATAGAGAAGTTAAAACAGCTTAAATCAGAACGTGAAGCGATGAAACTCCGCCAGAAGGCGGTGGTCAAGGAGAAGCAGAAGCAGGAGGAGCATATCCAGACTGTCTGCCCGGAATGCAGCAGCAGACAGCTTATCCATGACTATGAGAGAGCCGAACTCGTCTGCCAGAGCTGTGGACTGGTGCTTGATGACGACTTCATCGACCGTGGTCCTGAATGGCGTGCATTCGACCATGATCAGAGGATGAAGCGATCGCGTGTCGGTGCACCGATGACCTTCACCATTCATGACAAAGGTCTCTCGACGATGATCGACTGGAGAAACCGTGACAGCTATGGCCGTGCCATCTCCTCGAAGAACCGTGCCCAGCTGTACCGTCTCCGGAAGTGGCAGCGGCGTATCCGTGTCTCGAATGCGACCGAGAGAAATCTTGCCTTTGCCCTCTCCGAACTTGACAGGATGGCTTCGGCACTTGGTCTTCCAAGGAACGTCCGTGAGACCGCTGCTGTCGTCTACCGTGATGCCGTTGATAAGAACCTCATTCGTGGACGATCCATCGAAGGGGTTGCCGCCGCCGCACTCTATGCGGCCTGTCGCCAGTGCAGTGTACCGCGAACCCTGGATGAGATTGCCGAGGTATCCCGTGTCTCACGCAAGGAGATCGGAAGGACCTACCGTTTCATCTCCCGGGAGCTCGGACTGAAGCTCCTTCCAACCTCACCAATCGACTATGTTCCCCGCTTCTGCTCGGGACTGACCCTGAAAGGCGAGGTGCAGAGCCGGGCGGTTGAGATCCTCCGGCAGGCTGGTGAGCGGGAGCTTACAAGCGGTCGTGGACCGACCGGTGTTGCGGCAGCCGCTATCTATATCAGCTCGATCCTCTCAGGCGAACGGAGGACCCAGCGTGAGGTTGCCGAGGTTGCCGGTGTCACCGAGGTCACCATCCGGAACAGGTATAAGGAACTGGCAGAGAAACTGGATATTGAGATCATTCTCTAATTTTTTTCGGGCTCGTAGATCAGGGGGAGATCGCAACGTTCGCAACGTTGAGGCCGCGGGTTCAAATCCCGCCGGGTCCATTACAATAATATATATTTTAAATTAAATATTTCTTCAAGGTGTCTGATGTACTTTTTCTTCCATCTCCTTGTGGGTGTTGCAACAGCCCTCTTCATTTGCGAGTGCTTCCGTTCAAAGCGATGGTTCTTTCCCGTTGCCTTCGGATCTATTCTCCCGGATCTCATCGACAAGCCGCTTGGGCATATCATCCTCGCAGAATCGCTCGGATATGGCAGGTTGATCGGCCATTCACTCCTGGGGATCTGGATTGCACTGGTCGTGGGCTCCCTCATCTATCGTTATTGGGGCTTGATAGCGGGGTATGGCATTGCGGCCGGAATGTTCGCTCATCAGATTCTTGACTCAATGTGGGAGAGCCGCGAGGTCTGGTTCTATCCCCTCTATGGTCCGTTTCCACAGGGGCAGTATACCAACTACTTTGTCACCTCTTTCTGGCGGGAACTGACCGCTCCCCAGGAGTGGCTCTCAATCTCTTTTCTGGTTCTCTTTACACTTATCTTCTATGCAAAGCCCCTATCTGAACGCTTCGGCTGGGATATACACCCTCCTGATCTCCGATACTTCTTCCTGACTGGTGCGGGTGTGATTACTCTTGGCTTTGGTATCTTCCTTCTCCTCTATATCAGGGATATTTCATCAAATATTCTCTACCCGCTTGTCAGGGGAGGAGATCCACTGATCGGTACCGGTGCGCTCATCTGGTGCGGCCTGGTCTTTCTGTATATCGGCTGGAAGAGATACACTCCTTAGATTCTCTTTGGAATGCCTGAAAAAAGGTGATTTACTGGTTGGCGGCCTCTCTCCCCTCGAGGAAGGCACGCTCATTGATTGGGATGGTCTTCTGCGGCACACATCGCCGTACCCCTTCAATGAGGGAATCGACACTGAGGGGTATGGTGTGGGATGCGGCACCAAGCAGTGCAATGTTTGCAGCAAGGGGGCTCCCTGCGGCGGTTGCGATCCCTGTTGCATCAATGATGGCGGTATTGTGGCCATCGAGCATGGCCGCGATATCATCGATGGTCGGAACCGGCTGGCCTGAGGTGAAGGCGGATGTCGGGAGGACCATCTGATTGTTGACGATCATCATTCCCCCTTCCTTCAGGTAGTGACGATACCTGACTGCCTCGAGGAGGTCAAAGGCGATGAGAAGGTCTGCTGTGCCCGGTATGATGAGGGGGCCAAACTCTCCGTCGATGCGTATCTGGCTCTCAACGGATCCTCCCCGCTGTGCCATTCCGTGGGTCTCGGCACCTTTCACACTCCGCCCTTCGATGAGGCATGCCTCTCCAAGGACATTTGAAGCAAGGATCGTCCCCTGGCCGCCGATTCCGACGATCATAATGTCATAACTCTTCTTCATCGCTTCACCTCCCGCCTGATGGCCCCGGCAGGACAGATATCGGCGCAGACCGCACAGCCTGTACAGAGATCGTTAATCCAGGCCACTTCATCATGGTACTCGATGGCCGGGCATCCGTACTTGATACAGAGCCTGCAGCTTGTGCAGGTCTCTGCCTCGACCATGTACTTGTGCCGCTTCCATCCCGCACGCCTGGTGACGATGACACAGGGCTGACGGGCGATGATCACCCGGACGCCCTTCTCCTCTTTTGCCCTCTTCATGGTGTCGAGGAGGAGGGAGAGATCGTACGGGTCCACCGTCTCGACGAACGTCACGCCACAGGAGCGGCAGAGCGCCTCAAGGGAGACTGCCGGGCTCTCCGTTCCGGAGGCTGTCTGGCAGGTGTTCGGGTTGGGCTGGTGGCCGGTCATCGCTGTGATCCTGTTGTCGAGGATGACGACGACGATATCGGCCCCATTGTACACCGCATTAATGAGGCCGTTTATTCCGGTGTGGAGGAAGGTTGAGTCCCCGATTGTACAGACGACATCCCGCTCCTCACCGCTTCTGTTGATACCGCTTGCAACGGTGATGGCTGCTCCCATGCAGATGGTGGTGTCGACCGCTCCGAGCTGGAGGCCGAGGGTGTAGCACCCGATATCGCTTGGGAAGATACCGTCCTTAAAGACCTTCTTCATTGAATAGAAGGTGGATCGGTGCATACAGCCGGCGCAGAGGATGGGCGGACGAACCGGAAGGTTCCCGACCGGGACGACAGCCGGAAACGGATTGGCCGGTATGAACCCGGCTGCAGCGAGCGCTTCAGCGATGACGGGTTGTGAGAACTCGCCCTCATGGGGGAGGTACCCGTTCTTCTTCCCATAGATAACCTGATCACAGGCGACCTCTCTGACAGCGCCTTCGATTATCGGCATCATCTCTTCGATAACCAGTATCTCCCGGTGCCGGGAGACGAAATCTGCGAGCCACTCCTCATCAATCGGGTATGCCCCGATCGTTGCAAGGGAGACGCCATCCGGGAGGATCTCACGGATATATTCTGCGCTGATCCCGCCTGCAATGACCGCTTTTTCTCCCCTGACGATCGCGGTGTTGAAGCCGCACTCGATGAGTCTCTTCCTGATACCCGGCTGCTTCTGGTTCAGCTCTTTATGAAGGATCCGGGTGTGGGCGGGGATGACGACATACTGCTTTGGATTGCGCTCAAAGGTTCCTTTCCGGTGTTCAGTCGTCACCTCTCCAAGTTCAATGTCTCCTTTGCTATGGCAGATGCGGGTCGTCGGCCTGAGCATTACAGGAAGCCCGAACTCCTCGGAGAGCTCAAAAGCTTTGATGATACCATCATGCGCATCCTGAATGCTCGCCGGATCGATGCATGGGATCTTCGCAAATGCTGCATACATCCGCGAGTCCTGTTCGTTCTGGGAACTGTGGGCATATGGATCGTCGGCAGCAAGGAGCACCATTCCACCGGTGACGCCGGTATAACTGCTCGTCATTAGTGGATCTGCCGCAACATTCACGCCAACATGTTTCATCGTTACAAGAGCGCGGCATCCGCACCAGGCGGCTGCAAGCGCGTTTTCATATGCAACCTTCTCATTGACCGACCATTCAAGGTGGCATCCAGGCTCCGGGGCTGTCCTGAGTGTGTCGATCACTTCAGAGGATGGCGTTCCCGGATATCCGCTGATGAAATCGACGCCCGCTTCCCTGCATGCGTGTGCGATTGCAACATTTCCAAGGAGATATCTCTTTTCCATGGCTCACTCCGACATTTCTGTTCATCATTTCTCGTCTTCTGATCATAAATAACGGATGCAACAGAATGGATTGCCAATTCACAATCTATAAATGTAGCGAGTGCCTATCTATTTAGGTAACATCAGGGCCCGTAGCATAGCCCGGTGGTGCGCTCGGCTGATAACCGAGAGGTCATGCGTTCGAATCGCATCGGGCCCACTCTCCTTTTTCTTTCAGATAAGATTCATATTGCTTATATCCTCTGACCATAAAGTATCAGTATGGACTCTCGGCAGAGCATATTGATTGTTGTCGGGGCGATTGCCTGCATCGGAGCTGCATTATTCATCGATATCTACTATGCTCTCATCGGTCTGGTCATCGTTTTGGCATTGTATATGACACTCTGGATTATGCAGGATGCTGCATATCTCCCCCAGGTCTCCTGCTCACTCTCTGAGGATGCAAAGTCGATCATTGTAAAAAATACCGGGACTGCACCTGCACGGCGGATTCACATCTCACTGGTTCCGCTTGATATCGAGTTTGATATAAAAGAGCTCCAGCCTGAGGAGGAGGAGACCTTCACCCTCGACAAGATGATACGTGAGGCAAAAGCTGTTATTCGCTTCTCCTCAGCAGATAGCGAGAATGTTGTTGAACAGTCCTACCCCCTCTCAAGCCTGAGCGGCGGGGTCTATGATCCGCTGAAGCCGACGTTCCCCCTCTTCAGCTGGAAGAAATAAAGGGGGATTACTTTTTTTCACCCAGAATAAAAGCGATAGTCATCTCGAGTGAGCGTATCAGCTCTTCCTCAAGGTTCGCATAGTCATGGAGCGCGCGGTAGAGCATATAGATGACACCCGGACCATAGAATTCGATCGCCTCTTCTGCGGTCAGAGGGTTGAGATAACTGTCGATGATAAACCCGTCATCTGAGAACATCAACTCGGCAATTGTTCCCTTCTCTGTGAGGACGCAGAACTGCTTGTCAACCTTCCGGGTCATATCGTCGGGCCTGATTGCCACCGGCTCCTCAGCACGGCCGATGATGATCATCTTCTCATCATAATGGATGGTGTCATAGAGTTCTCCCTTCCCATCCTTCTTGGTCTTATGAAGGAACTGCTGTCCCAGCGATCCGATGAGGGGGGTGGTGAGGGTGACCATCCGTGACAGCAGGCCGGCAAGGTCTGATCGGATCGTCTCCTCAAGTCCGTCTATTCTTCCATTGTATTCTTCAATCGTCTCAGTGAGACGAAGAAATCCATCTTCTATTATCTGATCCATTTTCATATCTCCAGGTACTACCATGACTTCAGAAGCTGATGGCTCTTATCATTCGTTCTGCGGAAAAAAGGGTGTTCAGAGGATCTGAACGAGGGTTATCTCAAATGTCAGATCCTCCCCTGCAAGGGGGTGATTCAGATCGAGAATCACTGCGGTCTCATTAACTGATGTTACGATACTCTGGGCAATCATGCCGTTGTCCATCGAGACCGGAACCTGTGCTCCAATCTCAGGAATCTCACCAGGGAATAATTCATGTTCGATGGTGAAGAGGAGGTCATCACGGTGCTGGCCGTACGCCTCATCGGCAGGGATCGTGACCGTCTTCGTCTCATCGACCGTCATCCCGATTACTGCGCTGTCAAATCCGGGGATGACCTCTCCTGCCCCGATGGTAAACTCAAGCGGCTCCCTGCCAACCGAACTGTCAAATGTGGAGCCATCAGAGAGGGTGCCTGTATAATGGACTCTGACCGTATCGCCCTCTTCTGCAACCGATCCTCCGACACATCCTGCGATGGTCAGGAATGCGGCAAGGAGGATAAGGATGCCTCCGGCTCCCTTTACCGAATTATTCATGAAAGATTGTTGTGTCGGGTGGTTAAAGTGTTTCCCAAAGAAAAAATGAGGGTTCTTCTGGTGAAAAGAAGGGGTGGTCAGAGCCTCTTATTGACCTCATCCCAGTTGACGATATTCCAGAATGCCTGGATGAATGCGGCCCGGTCGTTTTTGTAGTCGATATAGTATGCATGCTCAAAGAGATCGAGGACAAGGAGTATCGGGCAGGATGGGAAGACATTCGTGTTATGCTTCTCGATTTGCATGATCTGCAGCTTTTTTGTCAGTGGGCACTCTGTCAGGGCTGCCCATCCTGATCCCTCAACGCTCGCAGCAGCGATGGTAAATTCTTTCTTAAACCTTTCAAAACTGCCGAAATCAGCCTGTATCCGCTCTCCAATCGCACCGGTCGGCTCTCCACCACCTCCGGAACCGGCAGGTGCAAGACTGGTCCAGAAGAGCGAGTGGAGATAATGTCCACCGAAGTTCCATGAGAGATCCTTGAGGATGGCCTTCATATTGGGATCAGCCCCTTGTTTCCGGGCATCCTCGAGTGCGGTCAGGTTGGCATTTGCGCCATTTACATAGGCCATGTGGTGCTTGTCATGGTGTATGGTGAGCTGTTCCTCTGAGATATAGGGTGCAAGTGCTCCGGCCCCATAGGGTAGTGGGGGAAGTGTGTAGCTTTTCTCTTCCATTCTCTATCACTCCTCTGATCACACCGCGGTGTGAATGTCTGGGAGCAGGTCTCACCTGCTCCGATGATCCCTTCTCCCTCTTCATGGTTCATAAATGTATCAGATCGGGATGATGATCGGCTACTGGCAACGGGCTCGCTGGTGGGTGACGATGTTTGAATAATAATTTAATTATATAAAATTCTATCTATGGATTATTATTGCTTTCACTGTTATCGATGACAATAATGATACATTTTGAGATCTAACCAGCATACCGGACTGTACCACAACGCCCCGGATTCCTGGAGGCCCCCTCCTCTGGACATGCAGGACTGCTCCCGGGGATGAACGTGGCTGTACCCTGGCTTGCAGGAGATCTGATATGAGTCTGATACGGGATGCGCATACGATTTATAAATATAACAACTTTGTCGATCTCTTCCTTGGCGCCTGCCGGTACGTCTCACGGACCGGCCAATCGGAGATGGGTATTGCCTCTGCACATAGCCTGTTGACACAACCCGGTGATCGTGTTGTGATCGTCGGTGGGGGTGATGGTGCAACTGCCCTGACCGCCGCGAAGAAGGTCGGCAGGACCGGCTCGGTGACGATCTATGAGGGTGGTGACCGGGCTGCCCGCCAGATGGGAGAGCGGCTGAAAATGGAGGGGGTTGCCGCCATCTGCTGTGTCCATCATGCCATCGTCGGGCCTGAGATCGATGTCTATGGGGGGGATGCTTCTGATGCACTCGTCGTTGACCCGGAGGATCTTCCTGACTGCGATATCCTTGAACTCGATTGTGAAGGCTCTGAGATAGATATCCTGCGCTCGCTCCGGATCCGTCCACGGGTCATCATCGTGGAGATCCATCCGTTCCTCTTCCCTGATGATCCATGCTGGGTGCTGGATCGGCTTGCCGCTCTTGGCTATCGGACTGTATATCGGAGCGGCCATGATGGTATCCGGCTTGATGATCCGGATCTCCGGAAACTCCTCACCCGATCACGGGACTGCGGGGTAATTTATCTGAAGAATGGGGCGCGATCACCCGCAGTTGTTGCGGCTGTACGGGACGAGTAGATCGGGTATCAAAACGATGGAGGAGCAGGGAAGGCTCCCGCATGTCTCCCCACTCCTGTATTCGCTCTGTTGAACCTCAGAGCTATAGATACAGCTATTTTTTTCGGACTCTGGTACTCATCACAACGACAGAGTCATTGAGATCCTACTATGCCAAATTTTTATTACACCATGTAGATCCAAATAGGAGATGGGTAGCTTTCCGTTCCTCCCGTCTATTTGGCGCCCCCCCGTATCTTCGATTGTTATCGTCAAATATGGGTCTCAGCTCCCTCTGAGAGATGGCGGGTTTCAGATCGATTGATGAGATCGCTACTGAGGATGAAAAGGCGTTAATGAGAACTATTATCTGAAAACAAGATGGGCCCGCTGAGATTCGAACTCAGGACCTCCGCCATGTCAAGGCGACGTCATAACCAGCTAGACCACGAGCCCCGTGCCTTCTGCCTTACAATGTAGGCATTGGCAGTATAAAAGGATTGTTTTTTGCCCTTTCGGGCATCAGTTCAGAGGGTTGCAAATGTTGCCGAAATGATACCGGGGACGCCCCGCATCTCCTCCATCACGGCATCAGGGACTTCCGAGTCGACATTTAAGACCATGAGCGCCTCTTCGCCAGCCTTCACACGGCCGACCTGCATTCCGCCAATATTGATATTGTGTCTCCCAAGGACTGTCGCTGTCGGCCCGATGACCCCCGGCTTATCGATATGGCGGGAGATGACGATTGATCCTGCAGGGATGAGATCCATCGTAAACTCACCGATAGCGACGATCCGAACACGGCTCTTTCCAAAGACCGAGCCGCTGATCGTCTCTTCGCCCTTTGCTGTCCTGATGGTGAGGCTGATGAGGTTCTTAAATCCATGCGACTCCTCGGTCGTCGTCTCTGCCACTGCGATACCGCGCTCGCGGGCGACGAACTCGGCATTGACGATGTTGATCGGCATCTGGAGGATCGGATCAAGGATCCCTTTGATCGCCATCCGGGTCACCATCTTAAGATTCTGGCGCATCTCGATGAGATCGCCTGCATAGGTAACTTCCACCTTCGTGATCGCCCCATCAACCACCTGGGAGGCGAGGCGGCCCATCTTCTCTGCGAGGCGGGCATACGGCTCGATCGTATCCTGGAGTTCAGGCGGGATCATCGGTGCATTAACGACATACTTAGCCGCACCGCCCTTGAGGACATCGATGCACTGATGGGCGATGGACTCTGCCACGTTCTTCTGTGCCTCAACAGTACTTGCACCCAGGTGCGGGGTGACGATGACATTGTCAAGGGTAAAGAGCGGTGAATCGGCAGGAGGTTCCTCCTCAAAGACATCAATCGCCGCACCTGCAACCTTTCCGCTGGCAACAGCAGCGGCGAGGGCATTCTCATCAATGATGCCGCCTCGTGCGCAGTTGATGATCCGCACCCCGTCTTTCATCGTCGCAATCGACTCTGCGTTGATCAGGTGCATCGTCTCCTTGATGAGTGGCGTATGGACGGTGATGACATCGGCAACCTTGAAGAGATCCGCCACACTCATCATCTCGACACCGAACTGCGCCCCCCGCTCCGGAGTGATGAAGGGATCGTAGGCGACGACACGCATGTTGAATGACTGGGCGCGCTTGGCAACCTCCCTGCCGATACGGCCAAACCCGACGACACCGAGTATCTTCTCATTCATCTCGACGCCGATGAACTTTGATCGCTTCCATTCGCCCTTCTTCAGCGAGATATTGGCAGGAGGAATCCTCCGTGCAAGGGCGAGCATCATCGCCATCGTATGCTCGGTTGCGGCAAGGGTATTCCCCTCAGGTGCGTTTGCGACGATGATTCCCTTACGGGTTGCAGCGTCGGTATCGATATTGTCGACACCTGCACCCGCCCGGCCGATATATTTCATCTTCTCGGCGGCCTCGATCACCCGTGCAGTCACCTCCGTCCCGGATCTGACGATGAGTGCGTCATACTCTCCGATGATTGCGACAAGCTCATCCTCTGAGAGTCCAACCTTTACATCAACAGTGCAGAACTGTCGTAATATCTCAATGCCTTCTTCAGCCAGCGGATCGCTGACAAGTACGTTATAGTTCACGAAAAACCCCATACGTATATAATCATAGCAGGTAATCATGGTTTTTCTTCGGCTTCTGGTGACGGGATTTCTTCACCCTGTTTTATGTATCCTCGGGTTGATTCATACCTGAGATTGATATGAAGGATGCGCCGAACATTCTCTGGCTTGAGGAGATAAGGAAGGGCGATCTGCCCTCAGTGGGAGGAAAGGGTGCCTCCCTTGGTGAGATGGCATCGATTGGCCTTCCTGTACCACAGGCATATGTCGTGACAGCACAGGCTTTCCGCCGTTTTCTTGTAGATACCGGACTGGAGGATTCCCTCTACTCGATCCTTGAAGGGCTGGATGTCGATGACAACACCGCACTTGAGGCCGCTGCCAGTAAAGCAAAGGACCTCATCATGTCCGTTCCGATTCCTGATGGCATGGCCGCCGAGATACGGTCTGCCTATGATCGTATCGGCAAAGATACCGTTGTTGCAGTCAGATCGAGTGCAACTGCCGAGGATCTGCCTGATGCAAGCTTTGCAGGACAGCAGGAGACCTTCCTCAACATCCAGGGAGGCGACGATGTCATCGAGGCAGTGCAGATGTGCTGGGCATCGCTCTATGGTGCGCGTGCAGTCTATTACCGCTCAAAACAGGGATTCGATGACAGGAGCGTCAATATCGCCGTCGTCGTCCAGGAGCTCATCTTCTCTGAGAAGGCCGGTGTCCTCTTCACCTCCCACCCGGTAACGGGTGAACCGCTGACGATCATCGAGGGGTCCTGGGGTCTTGGAGAGGCGGTCGTCTCCGGCTCGGTCTCCCCTGACAACTACGTCTTTGATCAGAGGAAACAGCGGGTCGTCGATCGTATCATTGCCAGCAAGGAGACCGAGATCATTCCGGATGGCAGAAAAGGAACGATAGAGGTTGCCGTTCCTGATGAGAGAAAGAACGCGGTCGTCCTCTCGGAAGCTGAGATCGGACGGCTTGCTGCTCTTGGAAAACTCTCTGAGGATCACTATGACACACCCCAGGATATCGAGTGGGGGATCGTCGGCGATGATCTCTATATTCTTCAGTCCCGTCCGGTCACAACGATCAAAGCGCAGACCGGAGGAAAGCCGAAAGAGTCTTTTACGGGATCCGGTTCCATCATCCTCGAAGGTCAGGGCGCCTCACCCGGTATTGCGACCGGGCGTGTTGCGATCATTAAACATATCAAGGATCAGGGGTCGGTGAAGGAAGGCGATATCCTCGTTGCGAAGATGACCAATCCCGACATGGTCCCTGCGATGCGCAGGGTCAGCGGGATCATCACCGATGAGGGTGGTATGACCTGCCATGCCGCCATTGTCTCAAGAGAGCTTGGCACTCCCGCGGTCGTCGGGACGAAGAAGGCGACATCGCTCCTGAAAGATGGCCAGATCGTCACCATCGACGGGGATCGGGGCATCATCTATGAAGGTGAGGTGAAGGCTGCAGAAGAGACCCCAGCCGCCAGCGCACAGACTGCTGCTGCGCCCCTCATCACCTCGACCCTCATCAAGGTGAACGTCTCCCTCCCTGAAGCAGCACAGCGTGCTGCGGCAACCGGAGCAGATGGCGTCGGCCTCCTCAGGATCGAACACCTGATCCTCGGGATGAACAAGACCCCGCAATGGTTCATCACACATCAGAAGGAAGACGAGTTCATCAGCGAGCTCTATGATGGTATTAAGATCATCCTCGATGCCTTCCCGGGAAAACCTGTCTGGGTGAGGACACTTGATGCCCCGACAGATGAGTTCCGGAATATGGAGGGTGGCGAGGATGAGCCTGTCGAACACAACCCGATGCTCGGATGGCGTGGCATTCGGCGTGATTTATCGACACCGGAGCAGTTCCGCCTCCAGATTGAGGCATTTAAACGCCTCTGGAAGGAAGGCTATGAGAACCTGGGCCTGATGTTCCCGCTCGTCAGCCACCCACGCGAGTTCATCCAGGCAAAAGCCCTCCTTCGGGACTGGGGCGTCGATGTGGATGTTGTCACCCTCGGTATCATGGTTGAGGTCCCCTCTTCAGCCATCATGATCGATGACTTCATCAAAGCCGGGATCAAATTCGCCTCATTCGGGACGAATGATCTCATCCAGTATACCCTCGCCGTTGACAGGAACAACGAGCATGTCGCCTCAATGTATGAGCCGACCCATCCGGCAGTCCTGAAACTTATCGACTATGCTATCGGCAGATGCCGGGCGGCTGGTGTCGAATGCTCGATCTGCGGCCAGGCGGGATCCGATCCGAAGATGGTCTCCTGGCTTGTTGAGCATGGCATCCTCAGCGTATCGGCAAATATCGATGCAATTGCCAAGATCCGCGAGGCTGCCGCCAGGACCGAACAGAGGATGATCCTGAACATGGCATATTCAAAAGGTTCCAATGAAGGAGAACGGCTCTTCTGAGAAGGAACTCTTCTCATTTCTTTCGTCTGTCAGGAGTAATGACCTGTCGTACGATCGGATCCTCTCATCCATGTGCACCCCGCCGCATCCGGTGGCGGTTCGGGCGCATATGCTCTTTATCGAGACGAATCTTGGTGATCCCGGGCTCTTCCCCGGAACGATGGGGCTTGAGGATGAGCTGATCCGGATGCTTGGCTCTCTCCTCCACCACCCGGATGCCGGAGGATATGCAACATCGGGTGGAACGGAATCAAACATCCAGGCGCTCAGGATCGCCAAGAAGCAGAAGCCTGTTGCCCGGCCAAATGTCATCATTCCGGCATCGGCCCACTTCTCCTTTGATAAGGCATGTGACATGCTCGGACTTGAGATGCGGTCGGTCCCTCTTGATGCAACCTACCGGATGGATCCCGATACCGTCGCAGAAGCTGTTGATACGAATACGGTTGCCATAGTCGGGATCGTCGGGACGACCGAGTACGGGATGATCGATCCCATCAGGGAGATCGCGGCTGTTGCCGGGGAGAACGAAATCTTCTTCCATGTCGATGCCGCCTTCGGGGGTCTTGTCGCCCCGTTTCTTGAGGGTATTCCTCCCTGGGATTTCACCATCCCGGGGGTATCGGGCATCTCTGTCGATCCCCATAAGATGGGGATGAGCACCATCCCCTGCGGTGCCCTGCTCCTTCGCGACCCCGGTGCGTTTGGCTGTCTCAACGTCGATACACCCTATCTCTCTGTGAAGAAGGAGTGCACGCTTGCGGGAACCCGTCCCGGCGCACCGGTCGCCGGTGCCTATGCGGTCCTGCAGTACCTCGGCCGGGAGGGCCTCTCTGCCATCGTCTCCGGCTGCATGGAGAATACACGCCGCCTCATTGCGGGCATGGAGGCATTTGGCTACCCCCGTATCGTCACCCCGGATGTGAATGTCGCCACCTTCGACTGCCCCCTCACGCCTGAGGGATGGCGGATTTCACGGACACGGCAGGGGCATATGCGGATCGTCCTGATGCCGCATGTCACTTGCGATGTCGTTGAATCATTCCTTTCTACAATCGGTGAAATACATGCTTGAAGAACTCAGAAGATCGTTTCAGTCCTGCCCGATTGTGCAACGGGGGGAATATAACTACTTTATCCACCCGATCACCGATGGCGTTCCATTGGTTGAGCCTGCGCTCCTGAGGGATGTCGCCTGCTCGCTCTTCAAGGCGCTCGATCTGAAGGATGTCAATAAGATCGTCGTCACCGAGGCGATGGGGATCCATATCGGCACCGTCCTCTCGCTGATGACCGATATTCCCTATACCATCGTCAGGAAGCGGGAGTACAAACTCCCCGGCGAGGTGATCATCGGCCAGACGACCGGGTACTCAAAAGGAACACTCTATCTCAACAGTGTCTTTGATGGTGACCGGATTGCCTTCATCGATGATGTCATCAGTACCGGGGGGACGATCCGCGCCCTCCTCCCTGCTATAGAATCGACCGGTGCGGAGATCGCTGATCTCTGTTTTGTCATCAACCGGGGCAGCCCGGATATTGGAAGGCCGTATAAATCCCTTGTCACCATCGATGTCGATTCAGAAGGCGTTCATGTCCTTGATTCCTACTTCTGAGATCATCAGGAAGGCGAAGATGCGAGGGGCGCAGCGTCTCGCCCTCCAGGCACCGGAGGGGCTGAAAAGACGCCTCCCGGACCTTGCTGAAGAACTCAGGAGGGAGGGCTTCTCGGTCGTCATCTCTGGCGATCCCTGTTACGGAGCCTGTGACACAGCGGTCGATGCACTGGAATGGGCAGATCTCCTCATCCATCTTGGTCACACCCCTCTTGGGGATGATCCCCGTATCCTCTTTGAGCCCGTCTGCATGGAGACGGAGATCCCCCCGCTCGACCGCCTCATCCCGCTCCTGAAAGGGCCTGCTGTCGGTCTCATATCGACGGTGCAACATGCGCCATCCCTCCCCCGTCTCGCAGACGAGCTTCGGAGGCATGGGTTCCACCCTGTCATCGCCGCCCCGTCACCACGGACTCCCCTCCCCGGCCAGGTACTCGGCTGCACCTATGCTGCGGCACGGGAAACAGGAGCTGAGGAACTCGTCTACTTCGGGACCGGCGTCTTTCACCCGATAGGATCAGCAATAGCGACCGGCAGACGGGTGATTGTGCTGGATCCCTTCACCGGTGATGCCAGTGCTGTCGTGACCGAACGGCTCCTCCGACGGCGGTTCGCCGTCATCGAGAAGGCACGATCAGCAGATCGGTTTGGGATCATCGTCTCGCAGAAGTCCGGCCAGGAGAGGATGCGCCTGGCAGAAGCACTTGCCAGCCTCCATCCCCGGGCCGAGATCGTTCTTCTCCGTGAAGTGACCGGGGATCAGCTGATCAATCTCGGGTTCCCCTGTTATGTGAATACTGCTTGCCCACGTCTCGCACTGGATGACCAGATCCGGTTTTCGGTTCCGGTCCTCTCCCCGCCTGAGTTTGAGATCCTCTGCGGCAGACGTGAGTGGGATGACTACATGATAGATGAGATAATTGCATGAAGCTCCGGACACTTGAGATGAAACTGCAGCAGGTTGCTGCTATCCCGGATCCCGATCCGGGGAAGGAGCAGTACCAGACGCCGGCGACGGTCGCTGCCCGACTCCTCTTTGATGCCTATCTTGCCGGGGATATTGACGGTGCATCGGTCTGTGATCTCGGATCGGGAACAGGTATTCTTGCAATTGGTGCGGCCCTCCTTGGTGCTGACCATGTTACCGGATATGAGAAGGAAAGAAGACTTCTCGAGGTTGCAGAGGAGAATGCCGCCTCCCTCTCCGTCGATTGCACCTTCATTGAAGCAGACATAACAGAGGTGACGGGATCGTTTGATACGGTCGTGATGAACCCCCCGTTCGGGGCTCAGAAAGCCCATGCCGACCGGCCGTTCATCGATACGGCATTACGTATCGCCCCTGTCGTCTATGGGATCTTCAATGCAGGGACACTCCGTTTCCTCGCTCCGTATATCGAGGGGCGGGCTGAGATCTCCGGAGTCGTCTCCGCTGCATTTCCGATACCGCGCACGTTTTCATTCCATCGACGCGACATCCTTGAGATACCTGTCGAGATAGTGTGTATGAGGCGTATCTGAATGTTCAAAATTCCAAAGCCGATCACAGGCTATACAGCAGGGCATATCGTCATCGATCTCTACAGCCCGGTGATCCCGGCGCTCATCCCCCTGCTCGTTCTGTATCCGGGGATCGGGTACTTCCTTGCGGGCCTCCTGGTGAGCGTCTTTCAGATCACCTCCTCGCTCTTCCAGCCGTTTGTCGGCTGGCTCTCGGATCGCTCCGGCTGGTCAGCTCCGATCTGGCTCTGTATCCTGACGAGCAGCATCTGTATCAGCCTCTATGGTATTGTCCAGAACTACTATCTCCTCCTCCTCTTTGCAGCCGGTGGAGGGATAGCTCACGCCCTCTTCCACCCGTCCGCCCTCCTTCAGGTGCATGGACATACCTCAGATCATAACCGGGGCGCTCTCACCTCATTCTTTGTGACCGGAGGAAACCTCGGCTTTGCGATAGGTCCGGTGATCGTTGGTATCCTGATCGCTTTTGGCGGTCTGCCCGCGCTTACCCTGATGGCTATCCCCGGCATCCTGATGGCGGGGTACCTCTTTATGATGACGAGGCGGGAGGATCCCCCGGATGCGAAGGTGCCGGAGAAGATGGAGGCTGTTCCGATAGCGTACCGTCCGGTCAGCCTGATCGTCACCATCGCGGCACTCCGGTCATGGGTCATCATGGCGTCGGTTGCCTTCTTCCCGGCATACCTTATCGCAACAGAAGGCTACTCGCTCGTCTTTGGAAACCTGATGCTCACCCTGATGCTCCTTGCCGGGGTGGTGGGGCAGATATCAGGCGGCATTCTCTCGGACCGGTACGGACGGCGTGAGGTGACGATCATCGGTCTCTTCGCCTGCATAATTCCGTACGTCCTTTTCTTCATGACGAGCGGGTGGGTGGCCCTGCTCCTGATGGTGGCAGTCGGCTACCTCACCTGGTCAACCTTCTCGGTGACGGTGACGATGGCGCAGGAGTACCTCCCCGGCCGCGTCGGGCTGGCATCCGGCCTCCTCATCGGCTTCTCCATCGGAGCAGGCGGCCTTGGTGTCTCTGTCGTTGGCATCATCGCTGATTACCTGACACTCTCCACCGCCCTTGTCGCCCTGACGATCCCCCTCATCATCGCGGCCCTCCTCTCCCTTGCGATTCCGAAGGGGGGAGTCCGGGCGGTATGATCCCTCCACAACCTCTTTTACCTCATGGGATCATTCGTCATTGATCCGATGTTTACAGGAATGAGACGGTACGGCCAGATTGCTGATATCCTTGTGAAGCATGGTTTTGGGATCGCTGTCGGCGAGCTCTTCCCCGGCCTTCCCCATCGTCTCCTCTCCAGGGGAGCTGATGGGAGAGAGGAAGGGTACTCCGTCTATGAACGGATCCGGCGGGCGATTGAAGATCTCGGACCGACCTATATCAAGTTTGGCCAGATCATGAGTACCCGGCGGGAACTCTTCCCGCCGGAGATGATCACCGAACTCCTCCGGCTCCAGGATCAGGTCCCGCCGCTCCTCTTCTCTGAGATCCGGGAGGTCCTTGACGAGAGCCTCCCCGGATGGGAAGAAAGGTTTGAGTATATCGATCCCCTTCCTGTCGCCGCTGCCTCCCTCTCCCAGGTGCATCGCGGGCTCCTTCATGATGGCACGGTTGTTGCTGTCAAGATTCAGCGTCCGGATATCGGAGAGGTGATCGAGACCGATCTTCTCATCCTCACATCACTTGCAGAGCGGATTGAGCGCGTCTTCCCGGATCTCCGGGTCTTCAACCCGACCGGTATTGTCCGTGATTTTTCGGTTCAGATCAGAAAAGAGCTTGATTTTACCCGTGACGGAAAGAATGCCGAGAGGATCAGGAATAATATGTCCCCGATCAAAGGCATCCGGGTCCCGAAGATCTTCTGGGAGGTGAGCTCCCGGCGGGTTCTGACGATGGAGTACATCGAGGGCGTCCGGATCGATGATGCCGAGTCGATCAGGCGTATGGGGCTTGATCCAAAGGATATCTCCGAGAAGGGGTTTGCGGCCTATCTCAAACAGATCATGGTGGATGGTTTCTTCCATGGCGATCCGCATCCCGGCAACCTCCTTGTCATGGAGAACGGGGATATGGCATTCCTCGACTTTGGTATCTGTATGCTGCTCCGTCCGGATCGACGGGAGGTATTTATCCGGCTCGTCCATGGCCTGGTTACCGCTGATGTTGATATCGCTCTTGCGGCGTTCTCTGATCTCGGATTCTCCATCCCTGATGAAGAAAAGGAGCTCTTCCGTGATGATCTCTATCTCCTCCTGATGGATTATTCGGATTATGAAGTGGGCCAGTATGACTTCTCAAAGGTGATCATTGAGCTCTCAGAGATGCTGAGAAAGTACCAGGTCCGGGTTCCCGGGGAATTTATGCGACTGATGAAGGTACTTGGGATGGTCACGGAGATCGCACTCCTGCTTGATCCCTCTTTTGTATTCAACCGGAGAGTGCGGCCATATCTCGAAGATATGATGCATGAGCAGTACTTCTCTTCGGAGGCGATAAAGAAAGAGTTCAGAACAGGGATAACCTCGTTACAGGCACTCCTGAGGATTCCTGATCAGGTGAATCTTGCATTAAGACGGGTTGGTGAAGGGAAGATCCGTGTTGATATCGTCGCCGATGATATCAGGAGGCTTCAGGAGACGATCGATCGATCAACCGACCGGATGATGATCACCCTCCTGATATCATCGGTCGTTATCGGTTCATCCCTTCTTATTATCGCCTCCGGAACGACGATCCAGTATTGCGGCTATATCGCCTTTACCGGGTATGCTATTGCTGTGATCGTCGGGATCTATATCCTCTTCCGTGTGATACGGATGGCACGGACCTCACTTCACCGGCGGCGCTGACGTGCTCTCAGCTCTCATTGAAGAAGAGATTACAGTGGCAGTGTCCGTCTGAGGCGATCTCATCGGTGTGATACCTGCATGGGCAGATGATGGCTGTGTCTGCCTCCGGCTCACCGGTCATTATCCGGCATGGGCAGTACCGCTCGCCCTTCCTCATCTGGTTCCGGACGAGACCCCGTATCACCGCATCGAGCTGGACCGTATCCGGATTGAGGACCCATCCGTTCTCTTCGGCATATTGTTGTGCCCAGGAGAGGATCTCGGCACGCTTCTTCTGCATAGGGGATGATGATCGCTTCTTGAATAAAAAAATTTGGTTCCCGGCTACTCCCTGAAGAAGAGGTTGCAGTGGCAGTGGCCATCGTCCCTGATCTCATCCGTATGGTAGATGCAGGGGCAGATGATCTTTGCATCAACGTCAGGATCCCGGGTCATAATCCGGCACGGGCAGTACCGCTCACCATGCTGGACCATCTTTCTGGCAAGGCCGCGGATGACGGCATCGAGCTGCTTTGCGTCCGGATTAAGCCTCCATCCGTTCTTTTCGGCGTACCGCTTCGCCCAGTCCCTGATCAGCCGTGCCGCCTCAAGTTCATCCATAGCGCGCCTCCTTATGACTCTTCGGTATATGCGATCATCGAATCGAAGATCTTCTTCCCGTCAGTCGATCCGAGTATCTCCTCAGATGCCCGTTCGGGATGGGGCATCATCACAAGGACGTTCTCCTTTTCTGAGAGGAGGCCCGTGATATTTCCGGTTGATCCGTTTGGATTGGCGGCATCATTGACAACTCCGTTCTGGTCACAGAACCGGAAGGCCACCCTCTTCTCTGCCTCAAGGCGCTGGAGATCTGCAACCGGGATGATATAGCGCCCTTCCTTATGCGCGATTGGGATGCTGATGACCTCTCCTTCCTTGTAGAGCCTGGTGAACGGGGAGGTGATGTTTTCCACCCTCAGATATGCGGGCTCGCAGATGAACTTCGGGTAGGCATTGATGGTGAAGACACCGGGTACCAGTCTGCTCTCTGCTGCTATCTGCGCACCATTACAGATTCCAAGAACAAGCGTTCCTTTTTCTGCTGCCCTGATGACATCTGCCATAATGGGGGTCCGGGCGGCGATCGCTCCTGCCCTGAGATAGTCACCATAGCTGAAGCCGCCGGGAAGGATGATCGCATCATACTCCCTGTTGATCCCGTCTTTGTACCAGATGAGATCGCAGTCGGCACCGCAGACATCAGTGATGACGTACGCAACATCCCGGTCGCAGTTACTCCCCCCGAACTGAATAACCGCTGCCCGCATCAGAGGACCTCGATATCGTAGCGGTGAATCACCGGATTTGCAAGGAGCCGGTCACAGATATCCCGCGCGATACCCTCTGCCTTCTCCTTATCCTCCGCATCGAGGGTGATTCTGAACTGGTCGGAAGTCTTCACCTGGTCTGTTGCATACCCAAGGTGTGCAATTGCACGCTGGATCGCTCCTGCCTCGGGATTGAGCATCCCTTCTTTTAAGCTGATGGTGATGATGAGATCAACCTTCATAGTTTTCCGCTCCCGGTGATCCTTCCGGTGACTGCCCGATAGGCTTCCATGACATCTCCTTTCCCGAACCGGTAGACATCCTTGTCAAGGGATGTCTGCGTCCCCTTCTCCCAGAGCCGCATCGAGTCCATGCTGATCTCGTCTCCGAGCAGAATCTGGTCATTATATCTGCCAAACTCGACCTTGAAGTCGACGAGGTCGATACCGATACTGTCAAAGAAATTTTTGAGAACCTCGTTGATCCGGAGTGCCTCTGCCCTCACCGTCTGGATCTCCTCCTGGGTCATCAGACCAAGGGCGATGATGATATCGTCATTGACCATCGGATCATTCCGTGAATCGTCTTTATAATCGATGGCAATGATGGGTTTCTCAAAGATATGCCCTTCAATGAAGGGGTATCGCCGAACGATCGATCCTGCGGCACGGTTCCTGACGATCACCTCAAGGGGGATCATCGAGAGCCGTTTTACCCGCATCGTGATCGGATCTTCCATCCTGATAAAGTGGGTTGGCACACCGCCCTTCTCAAGGAGCTGGAAGAGAAACGCTGATACATCAGCATTTGAGGCGCCTTTCCCCTCAAGCTGATCCTTCTTTCCTCCGTCAAATGCCGTAATATCATCACGGAAGGAGACGATGAGTTCATCTGGCTTGTCTGAGAGGTAGATGGTCTTGGCTTTACCACTATAGAGAAGTTCACCCTGCGTCATGGATTTCGCTCCTGTATCTGTTTGTCGAGATCCATGATAAGTGGTGTGAGTGCGGGATCAAACCACCCCTTCCGGATGTACTGCGGATAGATGCAGAGCCGCTCCACAAGCCTGTATCCTTGTGTGATCTCGCGCAGCCGCTCAAGTTCCGGCCATGGATGCTCAGGATTGATGTAATCGACGGTCACCGGGGAGACACCGCCGAGGTCATTGACACCGTATCCGATGAACTCCTCTGCATCAGCGAGGTTTGGTGGGATCTGTACCGCGACATCCTCAGGGAGGATCGCGCGTGCCAGCCTGATCGTCTCTCCAAACTCCTCTCTGCCGACGGTGCCGTCCTTCCCCATCGGGGTCTCCGGCTTTGGGCAGAAGTTCTGGATGATCACCTCCTGGATATGGTGGTATCTCCGGTGAATCCCGGCAATTGTTTCGAGTGATTCAATCCTGTCCTCCTCTGTCTCGCCGATCCCGATGAGGAGCCCGGTTGTAAAGGGTATCTTCAGCCGCCCGGCATCCTCGATCATCGCAATTCTGACGTCGGGATCTTTTCCTGGCGACTCTCTGTGCGCGGGGATCCGTGCGGTCGTCTCAAGCATCAGGCCCATGCTTGCATTGACGGTCCTGAACCGCTCAAGTTCTTCGGAGGTCAGGATTCCTGCATTTGTGTGGGGAAGAAGGCCAGCTTCGATGGCCTCCTTTGAGAGATCATAACAGTAGTCGAGGATGTCGTCATAGCCGAACCGCCGGAGGAGGGGGGTGAATCCCTCCACCTCTCCGGGCCGCTCCCCGAAGGTGAAGAGTGCCTCGGTGCAGCCCGCCGTGGCGCCGATCCGGAGGCTCTCGCGGACCGCATCCGGCTCCATAATGCATCCTTCCCGCACAGGTGTCCGGTATGAGCAGTATCCGCAGATATTATGGCAGACCGTCGTTAACGGGAGGAAGACGTTCCGTGAGTAGGTGATGGTGCGCACCTGCATGATGATCGGGTTCGTCATCCATCCTCATCAATCAGTCGTCCTTCCGGATGTACGTCACACCTTCCGGCTCCGGATAATCAGATCGGATCACAATCGTCTCTGAGATCCTGTTTGTGAGGCGGAGGCCGGTCCCCGGCATCCCAAACCATCCGATGAGGCAGTCGAGGGGGAGGATGAATGCCTTGCCGAATGCTGAGACTGCGGCTCTGGGGATGCCCGGGGACTCCCCTCTTCTCCCTGTCATCTTAAGGTTCATCACCATCTTCCCGACGGACTGGCCGCCTGTTCCTTCCAGAATGGTCCAGTAGAAGAAGAGCAGGACGCTACTTGACCAGAATGATGTGATGAACCAGAACGAACCTCCGGAGAATGAGAGTCCTGTGACCGGGCTCCATCCCGTGATGGAAGAGATGAGTTGATCGATCAGGCCCATGCTCACGGAGATAAGGATGATGTCAATGAGCCATGCCCAGAATCTGGTCTCCCATCCGGCGATATGAATTTCGTCCATAGATGTTCACTGATTTTTGTTCTTCTGCATCATCAAGTGATATGGTTGTTTGGGGTATGGTGGTACTCAGGAGTAGCTCCGGTCCAGGGTCTCCTGGCTCTCCGAGTTGAGTCCTGTTACATAGACAGACTTCCCCTGCTGCTGGTACCGGTGGATCACCTTTGTGATCGCCTCAACTCCGGACTGATCCCATATATGGGACTGCCGGAAGTCGATCTCCACCTTTTCAGGGTCTCCTGTGTAGTCGAAGAAGTCCATGAATGTTGGTGTCGTTCCAAAGAAGAGCGGCCCTTTCATGGTATAGATCTTCACTCCATCGCTCCTGATGGTGGAGGTTGCATGGATGATCGAGCTCTTCCATGCAAAGATGAGGATTGCAAGGAGGATACCGGCGATGACTCCTTTTGCAAGATCATGTGTATAGACGACGATCGCCACGGTGACGAGCATCACTGCGGCATCCCCCCGTGGAATCTTGTGGAGGGTTTTGATCGAGTCCCATTCAAAGGTACTGGCAGCGACGATGATCATGACTCCGACGAGAGCTGCCATCGGTATCTGTGAGACGATATCTCCAAAGACGATGATGAGGGTGATCAAAACAAGGCCTGCAACGAGGGATGAGAGCCTCCCTGTTCCTCCGGATTTGACGTTGATGACGGACTGGCCGATCATCGCACATCCTGCCATCCCTCCGAAGAAACCAGTGATGGTGTTGGCAAGCCCCTGCCCCTTGATCTCACGATCCTTGTCGCTCTCGGTATCGGTCATCTCATCGACGATCGAGGCGGTGAGGAGTGACTCGAGGAGACCGACGATGACGAGGGTTACTGAGTAGGGGAGGATGATTAGCAGGGTTTCCAGTGTGAGCGGGATCTCCGGGATATGGAAGATGGGGAGTGCCCGGGTGATCTCGCCCATTCCGCCGACGGTAAGAAGATCGAGTTTCAATGCGATGGCGGCGGCAGTCACGACAACAATTGCAACGAGTGCAGGTGGGACTGCCCGCGTCAGGCGGGGAAGGAGCAGGATAATGGCCATCGTTACTCCGACGAGGATGTAGACTGTGAGGGAGACTCCGACAAGGAACGGGAGCTGCGCCATGAAGATCAGGATCGCGAGGGCGTTGATGAACCCAAGGACGACTGAGTACGGAATGAACCTGATGTATCGTCCGATATTGAAGAAGCCGAGGAGAAGCTGCAGGGTGCCTGCCAGGATGGTCGCTGCAAGGAGATATTCGAGCCCGTGATCACGGACGAGTACGACCATCACCAGAGCCATCGCACCGGTTGCACCGGATATCATTCCCGGCCTTCCACCGGCAAATGCAATGATGATGGCGATACAGAAAGAGGCGTAGAGACCGACCATAGGATCGACCCCGGCGATGATGGAGAATGCAATCGCTTCAGGGATGAGAGCAAGGGCAACCGTCATGCCGGCGAGAGTATCTCCCTTTATATTGGAGAACCACGCCTTTTTAAGCGCGTTCAAATCTGTTTTTATATTAAAAATCACGGTATGCCCTCTTTATTTGTATGGTATGATGACCCGTCTTTTCCAGTGGATAAGGCTATGCTACAGATGCAGTAAATATCGCCATTGATATACGATAAAGTACTGTCTGCTTTGTGCGTAAGGTGCTCCGACACTCTTTTATGGTGAGGGGTTGCTCTCTTTGAAACAGATGTGCCGGTGAATTTTCTTCGGTTCACTGATACCGGATGGGGGCCCCTATGATTCAGATGATACTTCTTGCTATTGACGGTTCAGAGAATGCAAAGCGTGCAGCAGCACAAGCTTCTGATCTCGTCCTTGCACTTGACGGGGCGTCGCTTGTCGTTGTCTGCATCGCCCCCGAACCGCCGAACCAGTCACGGATTGTGAAGGCGAATTATGATGTCCATGCTGTGCTTGAAGAGGATGCACGTGCGATGGCAGGGATGATCCTTGATTTCATCGAAAAGGCAGGGGTGTCCTATACACTTGAGGTCGGGATGGGTGGCCCGGCTATTGAGATCATCAAAACCGCTGAGAAGGTTGGGGCTGATCTGATCGTCATCGGGAGCCGTGGGCTTGGTTCTCTGAAAGGGGCGGTGCTTGGAAGTGTCAGCCAGAAGGTGGCACAGCATGCCTCCTGCCCTGTGATGATCGTGAAGTAGATAGATCTTCAATAGATGGGGTCATCCTTTTTTGATTCTTTTTTAGATGATCGCAGTAAGTTCTTCTATTTCCGAAAATGTCGGTTTCTCCATCCCATTTTTTGTAATTCCACATTCTGTGGCGATGATGTGATGTTCCGGCCTTCTCTGAAGATGGTGAATCTTCTTCAGTGCACAGCAGTCACTGCACCCGTCAAGGATGAGGGGCTCTTCTGTATGCCGGAGTACCTCATCGATTGCTTCGCCTTCCCGTGTTGCGGGGATGCAGCAGTCGATTTCGCCTGCATATCTCTGTAGGAGAACAGCTGCTGTGCGGGTGGTCAACTACCCACGACTGAAGTCGTGGGCTTCCTGCCAGTTAGATCGTGAGTTTGCTGGTACGTGAGATGCCTGAGCAGGTGATGATGGTATAGCTCATGATTTCCCGAAGCTCTCATCGATCCAGGTTGTGATGGCGTCCCGTATCTCCCTGATGCCTGCCCTGATCTCCTCCTCGGTACCGTCTATCCGTGCCGGGTCCGCGAAGGTCTGGTGAATCGTCTCCTTCGCCCACGGGAAGAGCGGGCAGGTACCTGAGTCACAGAGGGTGACAAGGAGATCCATTTCGATGCCATCGAAGTCGTCAATCAGTTTCGGGCGATGGGCGGTGATATCGATCCCTATCTCAGCCATGGTATAAACTGCATATGGGTTTATACTCGCTGCTGGATCGCTCCCTGCAGAGAAGGCCTGATAGCGGTCACCATAGTGGGCATTCATGTATCCCTCGGCGATTTGGGATCGCCCGGCATTATGTGTACAGACAAAGAGTATCTTCTTCATAATTCACCTCACGATGAGGGCGTGGCATCCGGCATGATGGGCCACTGCCTCTGCCACCCCTCCAAGGTTTGTTTTTCTGGTTTCTGTCCGGCCGGTGGTTGCACTCATCACAATCAGAGTTGGCCGGAATGATTCCGCGACGCTGAAAATCTCGTCAATGGCGTTTCCGGTCACCATCTCGGTGATGGTCTGCGTGATTGCGAGATTCCTGAAATGCTCCTTCAGTTCTGCCAGCCGTACCGCATCCTTCTCATTGAAGGCGATGATCTCCTCCTTCGTCGCTGACCAGATGCGGCGTGTATCCTGCACATGCATGATGATCAGGAACTCCGGCTTTGCTGCACTCATCCATTCGATAAAAGGGATACACTTCTCTGCGTCTTCAGAGAAGTCTGTCAGAAACAGGATCTTCTGAAAGACCGTCTTTGTGCTGAGGGTACAGGCAGTGGGATCCCCCTCCTTCAGGATAGAGAGCCGGAGAATGAGAAGCGGGTGGGTTGCCTGGCTGAGAACATAATCGGTCTGGCTGCCAAGGAGCATCCTCGGGATGAGGCTGCGGCCATGTGATCCCATCACAATGAGGGATGGGTTTTCATCTTCTGCCACCTCGAGGATCTCAATCCCGGGGATGCCGCTCTTCACATCGGTTTTTATATCCTGGATACCACAGGCAAAAAGCCGTCCTTTCCAGGTGTTCATCACCTCTTTATCATATTCAAGGAGGCCGGGATCGCCCCCGGTATCCCTGATATTCATCACGTACAGAAGGGTGATATCGTCCACTCCTGTTCTGGCAATCTCCTCCACAGCCGGAAGCATTGCTTTTGCTGAACCGTGGATCTCAATCGGGACAAGGATTTTTTCCAATTTCATACGGGTTCACCCCCAAATAGTCCCTGTGTTCGTAAGCATATCTTCACCAGCATCAGCATCAGCGGCACCTCGATCAGCACTCCGACGACGGTTGCGAGTGCCGCACCTGAAGAGAGGCCAAAGAGGATGACGGCGGTTGCGATCGCCACTTCAAAGTGATTTGATGCCCCTATCAGCCCGGCAGGTGCTGCATCTTCGTACGGGAGTTTCAGATACCGGGCGAGGAGGAAGTACGTGATGACAAAGATCAGGATTGTCTGTATCGTCAGCGGGATTGCGATCCAGAGGATCGTCAGAGGATTCTCGACAATAACATCCCCTTTGAAACTGAAGAGAAGGACGAGCGTCCCGAGGAGGGCGATGATCGAAACCGGTGTTAAATAATGGAGGAATTTCGTCTCAAACCATGCCTTTCCTTTCACCTGCAGGATCCACCGGCGTGTCAGGTATCCGGCGGCAAGGGGGAGGGCGACATAGACGGCAACCGAGAGGAGGATCGTCTCCCAGGGAATCGGCATCGCGGCAACCCCGAGGAGGAAACCCCCGAGCGGAGCATAGAGGAAGAGCATCAGAAGCGAATTGATTGCCACCATCACAAGGGTGAGGCCCTGATTTCCGCGTGCAAGATATCCCCACATCAATACCATCGCGGTACAGGGGGCGATGCCAAGGAGGATACACCCGGCGATGTAGCTCTGATAGAGATAGACTTCACTCCCATCCAGGAGGATCTCTGTTCCCGGCAGGAAGTCAACAAAGAGATACCCGAGGAAGAAGGTGGCGATCACAAACATCGTGAATGGCTTGATCGCCCAGTTGACAAAGAGTGTCAGTGCAACCGGTTTTGGGGTTTTTGCAGCCTTCATTACCTCCCCAAAGTCGATCTTAACCATGATCGGGTACATCATGAAGAAGAGGGCGATGGCGATCGGGATCGAGATCTGGTATACAGAAAATGAATCAAGGGTGACGGCAATCCCGGGTGCCACCCTCCCAAGGGCAATCCCCCCGATGATACAGAGTCCCACCCAGAGGGTGAGGTATTTTTCAAAGGTGCTCAGTTGTCTGGTCTCCATACTCTCCTCCAGTTTCAGGTATCCGCAGCCAGAGCCTCCGTCCTCATGGAGATCTCATGCTTTCCGCCCTGCGCCTTCCCAGGCTGCCGAGGCGATCGTCTCCACGTCATCGTCGGTATACTCCTTTGATCCTCCCTTCGGGATGCCGCATTCGGTGACGATGATATGCTGATGACAGGCAATCCCCTGTCTGTCTGCGATTGTACGAGCACACCGGACCGGGCATCCGTCCAGGATGATGATCTCATCTGTTGTGGCAAGGTTCGCCTTCAGCCCCTCAGATCCGGTGGCAAGGAGGGCGACACAGGCGGCCCCGCCGTATCCCTCTTCAACCAGCTGAATTGCGGCCTTGTTTGTGATCTGACCGACATTGGCAACCCCGGCGCAGGGGATGATGATTCGTTTGATCGCGAGGTCATCGGTGCATCCGCATCTGCAGGCCGGCTGGTCTGTCATCAGGCACCTCCAAGGATCTTCTTCAGTTCGGCAACATCCGCAACCCTGCCCGAGATCTTCAGCTCCCCATCAACGATTAACGCGGGTGTCAGCATCACATCCCGCTCCATGATGGCGGTGATCTCCTCCACTTTTACGATATCGGCTGAGATCCCGAGTTCGGCAACGGCTTTTTCAACATTCTTTGCAAGGCGTCTGCATTTCATGCATCCGGTTCCAAGGACTTCTATCTTCATGGTCTCACCTTATGTCTGTACTCTCTCATCAGGGCAGTTCGGTACTCCTCCTCCGCTGATGGGGGAATGTAGTTAAAGATTTTTGTCTGTTTCATGAGTTCTTCAGCGATTCGGTCATCTGATTTGAGGTTCATCATCAGGACTTTGTTGATGATCTCGTCGAGCAGGACAAGGCCGACACCGATACCCCCGATATCAATCTGCCTGATCCGACGGAGTGCATCGGCGGGAGAGCAGGGTTTTTTCATTTTTACCATCTGCTTCACCCCACCAGCAGCCCGTAGCCAAATCCGGCGAGGGCAGAGAAGATGATCACGATACCCGCATAGACGACGGTCTTCTTCATCCCCATAATCCGTGAGATGACGAGGAGCGACGGGAGACTCACGGTCGGTCCGGAGAGGAGGAGAGCCAGTGCCGGCCCTTGTGCCATCATCCCTGATGTGTAGCCGAATGTCGTTCCGATCACCGGGACCTCAAGGAGCGTCGGCATATACAGGATGGTACCGACGAATGAGGCGAGGAGGTTTGCCTGGAGGGTGCTCTCTCCGAAGTACGGGGCAAAAGTCTCCGGTGGGAGGAAGAAGGCGAGCATCCCGAGGGCGAATGTTCCAATGAGAAGTATCGGAACGATCTTCTTTGTAAGATCCCAGGTCTCCCATCCCCACTCGGTCACCTCGTCCCGTTCGAAGTGGTAGATCAGGAGATATGCCACCCCGAGGGTGAGGGCATAGAGGATCGGAAACTTGATCATCCAGTCGATTGCCGCAGTTCCGACGATCAGGATGCCGATGAGAAGGATGAAGAAGAGCGGGACGATCCAGCGGGGCCGTTCATCATCGCTCGCAGGGGCTGGTGGCATCGCTGCCATCTTCCTCTTCGTCGCCTCATCATCTGATCGGAAGAGTACTGCCATGATCAGCCCGATTGCGATTGCCAGGATGATGGCAAAGACAGCACGTGCAAGGCCAATATCAAAGCCGAGTACCTTGGCGGTATAGACGACCGCCAGGATGTTGATCGCCGGGCCTGCATAGACGAAGGTGATGGCAGGCCCAATCCCGCTCCCCCGCTTGAAGAGGCCTGCAAAGATCGGGAGGATAGTACAGGAGCAGACGGCAAGGACGGTGCCTGAGACGGACGCGATTCCGTACGCGACCGGTTTCTTTGCATAAGGGCTGAAGTACCTCATGATCGCCTCTTTTTTGATGAAGGCGGCGATACCTCCGGCGATGAAGAACGCCGGGATGAGGCAGGTGAGGACATGCTCGGCGAGGTATTCTGCAAGCGTCGTCCATCCCAGGATGAGGGATCCGGTGAGGGGGTCTGTCACTTTCTCCTCCTTTTCTCTGCACTGGTGTCCATATCCACGCTCCTGATTTCAAATTTTGTTGAAATACTGTCTGTGGCTGATGGGTATATACTTATCTATTACGGAATATTTTGAAATAGTTTTTTCTTGCCGCGGGCCGATTCTATTCTGGTAATCCTGTATGATACGAAAAGGCGGGAGGAGAGTGGGGCAGGCACCTGACAGGGCAGATGAAGATGGCCGGATGGAGCTGCCGGCAGAGATCGAATCCTCACTCTGCGAATGCGGGGGGATAGCCGGGCTGATCGGCCGCCTTCCTCCGGAAGAGGTGGTGGAAGGGACCGTCTCAATCTTCCGGGGGCTTGCCGATCCCCTCCGCCTGAAGATCCTCATTCTCCTTGCGGTCCAGCCCCTCTGTGTCTGTGTCATCCGGGCTGTTCTTGGGGTCGCAGATTCCCGCCTCTCATACCATCTCTCGATCCTCAAGAATGCGGGGCTGATCGCCGGTGAACAGAGCGGGAACTGGATCATCTACCGGCTCACAGAGGATGGGGAGCGGGTCAGGGGGCTGTTGGCAGGGGAGAAGGAGTGATGGTGGAACTGTTGGATAGAGGGTGCGAGGGGAAGGATACGATAGAATCGAAATGAGATCCCAAAATGATGGTTTCACATTTCTCCACATTTCTCTTGGAAATTGTGACAGGAATGTGATGATCACATTTCTGATCACGATCTGAATAGGCTCACGGCTCTTATCATGAATAGCTAAGGCTCTATTCAGCCACGATAGACATACCTGCTTCCCCGACCTTTTCCCTCAAGATCGATGTGTGTCTCCTCCTCTTGGAGCTGCTGCATTAACCGCACCACTTGGTATCGATCAAGGTGGGTGATTTGCCGAATTTCTCTATTTGATATTCCTCCCTCCCCGCGCATCGATCGCTGCCGCAGCACACTCAGTATTCGTGTCTTAGCCGCTTCCCAATCAATCCGCCGGTTGCGTTCAGGGTGTCCCGGCGCCATCAAACGTAGGTGAAGGTCAGGACGGAGAGTCCAGTAGGTACTCCTTCCTGTCCCACCCCTTTCCAGATAACCACGGGTGGTTTCCATCTCCTGCAAGGTGTTTCGCGCCTCCCTTTCGGTTCGCTGGATCAGCGCAGCGGCTGTATGTGTATCAATTTCAGTATTGCGGATCAGATAGGTAAGCATTAACAGATGATCGACCGTAAGTCCCTCTCCCCTCTGGCTCTCTTCCTCGACAAAAAACCGAATTGGAAGGGAATAATCCCCTCCTTTCAGCACGACCGTTACGGCATCCCCCTGCTCACTGATGATCGGTGGCTCTTTTCCCTCGATCAGCATGTAACGGTACATCCGCTGTACGCCAAGATTGAGCCTGTTCACCAACCGAAGCTTGGTAAGTGCCCCGACAAGGAGGGGATTTCGGGCTATCGGGGGATGGTGGAGAATGTTAGTTGGTGAGACTCCACCGATGAACCCTCCTGGGTTTCCAATTTCCATGTGGTCGGGATACTGCCGCACGATGACAAGGCCACCAATCCTGTAGTCGGCATGGCAGAAGGCGTTCATTATCGCCTCCCGAAGAACGATCTCGGGGTACCGTCGGAACTCGAAGTGGAACATACCATGTTTCAGGGTTGTGATGGGGTTATCGGCCATGATACGGTCGAGTATGCGGCTGATGGAGATCATCAGTGCATCACGACCATCTATACGGTTGGAATAGTCGGTGTCGTTGCTCATTTGTACATGTGTCCAGGCGTAACCTGGCAGGTGGGCGGCTATCGAGTTTTCTCTTCCGGCGAGGATGAGTCCGGCCCTGGTGATTCGCCCGGAATGGATTAGACCAAGGGAAGTGAGGAGGTCAACGTCAGAGAGGGCTAGGAGTTCGTCCGGGGCGTGTTCTTTTTGAGATGTGACCCTGAGAACCTCCATTGCTGCTGGGGATATATGGGATTCCGGATTACCTGGGATGGTACCGGCGGAAAAGTCGGTCTCGCCGGTCTCCACACCGATCCTCCGTCGCATAGTACCGGTCAGGGGTTGACAGTCTTTTCCAATTCGAATCTTTCCCCGTCCGCTGGTGTCAGTGTAGGGGGGAAAGCCTGGGTGTATCTGCATCAGGATCAGACGACCAGTTCCTTCGGGTACCCTGATCTCTTCGAAAACAGGTGTTATTTTCGGATCGGTTGAATCGTAGATAGCTTTTCTCAGGAGGTTTGTGTCTATTTCAGGTGGAACTCCAAAGATGGCCTGGTTTCTGCCAACGACCTTGTCGCTGATGCCGAATACTATGGTGCCACCGCCGCCATTGGCCATGCAGATGGCGTATTCTATGATCTGATCGATGGCATCGTTCCGGCTGCGATTGTTCCATTCCTTGAAGTCGAGGTCCTGATCTTCAAGATCATCAGCTGGAAGGGTGTCGAGTTCATCGAGGAGGAGAAGAACCTCGTCTGCTGTGCGCATAAAGGGAATGTGCTTCGGGGGCATATAGGGTTGATCGCTGGTGAACAGAGCGGGAACTGGATCATCTACCGGCTCACAGAGGATGGGGAGCGGGTCAGGGGGCTGTTGGCAGGGAAGAAGGAGTGATGGTGGCTCTGAGGGGTTGTGCCATTCCGGATATTGTGAATCCCCAGGTGTTTTGTCCGGTCTCTGGTGAAATCATCTGGCGGCAGGGGATGTGTGTCTATTGGATGGAGTAATGTACGTCAACTTATGTTGACGTAAATGATGATCGGGTTCTCTAAAGCAACCAGGCATGACATACATTCCATAAAGACACGTATGTCAATCTACCTTTACGTAGCCCAGATCCTCCTTTCCTAAGGTATCATACGTTGACGTGGGGCAGGGTTCTTACTTTCACCCCGCATAAGAAACCCCTTTATATTTGTTTCATGTATAGTATGATACGATGCTTCAGTCCGAAGTCGTCTCTCACCTGATCCAGCAGATCTATCATTCTCGCCCCAATTTCAAATTATCCAAAAGAGCAGTACATAAAATCCTCTTCAAGGTGAGGGCGACCCTTCCCGACGATGACCCGGTCAGAAAGAATATTCCGTTTTACTGGTACAACTACGGCCCGTTTTCAGAGGTCGTTGAGGTATCCATCGATACCCTGAAAGCAAATGGCATCCTTCGAGAGGAAGAGACGCACAGAGGAAAATCCCTTCTTATGCTCAACAATACTCTCAGCGACCCCCTCAATGTGCTTGAAAGGGCTTCTGCTATCGTTGAAGGCATTGTCAGAGAGTTTGATCCTTATCACATCGAACCCTTTGTCAACAAGATTTACCGGGATGATGCACCGTACGAGTTCATGCCCCTCTATAAAGTGGATTATCTGACTCTCCTGGAGGAATATATCGTTTCCCGCCCTGCCGGCCAAATCACCCTCAACCGCTACATTGAGGACGTAACAATCCCTGAGATCGACCACTTGGAAAAGATCATCTATGACTGCGAGGCCGAACTTATTGAGGAACCGCTCTTCGACGAGTTCAACGACGGGTTCACTTCCTATGTCTCAGGAGCCGGAAAGGCCTTTGACATCATCAGAAAAGATGAGGATAACGCGCACCTGGTTGCCGCGGTGACCTGTAAGACCGCCGTTGAGATCTGGTACACCTTTGCCAAAGGGGTACGCATTCTGGAAAAAGGTCATGACGAGTACTACGATAATAAAATCGATCAATGGAAACGGGAATATTGGTCAGCCCTCTCGACGATGATCCCCGGAGTACACAGATTTAACCGAACCATTCGGGAATCGGTCTGCCTCACCAGCAACCGGCATGTCACTGACCGCTCAAAGAGGATCCTCTCCTCCTTGATCGAGGGGTACCTCTCCTGAAGTGAGTAATCACGATGGCCTCACTTCATCATTTTCTCGATACAAACATCCTTGTGGGATCCCGGATCGAGTGGGATGGGCAGCACCACCACACCCACCGATATCTGCAGCAGGATGGCTTCCTCCGACATACGAGCGAGCGGGTGTATAAGGAATGCACCGGGGTATTTGGTCTCTTCAGGAGAACGATAACAAAATACCTGAACTATCTTATAAAATCCCTCCCTGCCTCTCCTAACCCCTTCACCCTCGATATGACTATCAAGGGACTCACCAGGCGGTATACCCTCTCAATTCAAAACGAGAAGGAGAAGAATGTCCTCACCTCTTTTGTGCATCGCAACATGGACGATCTCCGCACCTGTGTCTTGGGGACAGAGAAGGATCGGGAAACCATCAGGCAGGCGTTCATCGACGCTATCAAGGGGGCGCTGGACTCGCTGGACAGGGATTGCCGTCCCGATGACTCTTCAGCCCCGGTCACCTGTTATACCTGCTGCCCCGATAATTATGACGTACATCTCCCGGATCAAAAAAGTGCCTTAATCCCCTTCATCGGCTATGAACCAGATATCCTTGTGATACTGGACGCATATTTCATACAGATCAATCGGATAGGGGAGGAGGTCAGTCTCGTCACCTCCGACAAGACTCATATCCTGAACAAGCGCAGGATAATCGAAGAGACACTCCCCGGCATCACCATTAGAGAGCCGGAATCATTTCTCATCGGGAAGGCGGGGTGATCACGCCTCCAACGCCCGCAGGATGTTATCCTTCCCTGCCTGATAGTGATCCCAGATCACCACTTACTTCCATCACAGTCGTAACGAATGCCGGATAAGGCAGACTTCAGGCGTAGATGCGCAGTTGTACATCAGACTATCATCGCGCCGCCAGTTGTCAAAGAGGTAGAAAAGCTTGTTGACCTTGGACGCTGGTAAACCCTTAGAAGGCTCGCTGTTCGGTGATGTGCGCCTCAGATGGTCTTCCCAGGGTGCTGCAGTCGTTGTGAAGAGAGGTCAGAAAGGTAGTTTTAACGATTCGGTAGAAGAGTAGAACTGGTCTTCAAAACGCTGAGGGGGAGATTTGAACTCCCGAGAGACAAATGCCTCACGAGGTTTCCAGCCTCGCGCCTTCCCGCTAGACTACCTCAGCACAAGATGCAGTATACTAATTGTCCGGGGTATTACTTAACTCTGCTCTTCTTCGTCCAGCCACGGGGGTACCTGCCGGGATCCATCAGGTTCGATTTCGGGCGTGCAACGATGCCATGTTTTCCGGGTTTGCACCGATCTGATCCGATACGTGCGGTTCCAAGGCCGACGAACTCCCCTGCTTCTGTCATGAAAGCGACCGTCCCGCCTTTGGCAAATGTGCCGCAGGAGAGGACGCCGACACCGGCGAGCTGTGCCCCCCTGCAGACTGCATCAACGGCGGTATCGCGCAGGACGATCCTCGGGATGTCGCCGACTGCCCGTTCCAGCGGGAGGATCATCTTCCGGAGTGGTTCGGGGTCGCCCTCATCTGCACGGACTTTTGCATCGGCAAGTTCGTGAAGGGTATGGGCGTCCGCTTCGGTGAACCCGCCGGATGATGTCCGCCGCAGCTCTACCATCTGCCCCCTGACCCCGAGTGCAAGACCGATATGGATACAGAGGCTCCTGATATAGGTACCAGCCTCACACCGTACCCTGAGAAGGACGAGCCTCTCCTCGACATCGAGGACCTCGATTGCATAGATCGTCCGGATACGGAGCGCCCGCTTCACCGCACTCCGCCGCGGGGGCCGCTGGTAGATCCTCCCCTGGAACTCTGCGACCGTCTCCTCGATCTTCTCCCGTGGCACATCTCCGTGGAGCTTGAGGACACAGATATACTCCTTCTCATGGGCAAGGAGGTGTTCTGCGATCTTCACGCCCCTGCCGAGCATCACGATCAGGACGCCGGAGACCATCGGGTCGAGTGTTCCGCCCTGCCCCGTCCGGACACCGAGGATATCCCGGACCCAGGCGGCCACCTCATGGCTCGTCGGGCCAGGTGGCTTGTCGATGACGACGATACCGGAGAGTTCCGTGGTCATTGCCGCCTCTCACTGAGGTAGGTGTTCAGGGCTCCAAGGGTGCCGGTCATCGATCCATCCCCGGTGACGGCCGGTTCCACCCCTCCCTTCCGCATTGCTTCAGCCGTGATATCGCCGATGGCTATCGGCAGGATATCCTCTCTCCGTTCCCAGTTCGCCATGATGAAGGAGTTGGCACTGGTGAAGAGGATCGCGTCCGCCCCTTCGAGGTCGAGCGGGGTGTTTGTCTGGATCAGCCCATAACACCGGTACTCATAGGCGATACCCCCCGCCTCCTCTATCGCCCGGATCAGCCCGGGATTGGGGACGTCCGCACGCGGGATGCCGATCGCCTTTCCATCAATCCAGTCGCCGAGATACGGGACAAAGTCACGTGAGTAGAAGGTGGGGAGTGTCTCGGCGGCGATACCTGCTTCTGCCAGAACCCGTGCCGTCTGGGGGCCGATGGCAACAACCCGTGCCCCGGTCCTGAGGAGAGGCGCAATCAGCTCTGCCGGAAGCGCGCTTGTAAAGAAGATACAGTCGAAGGCGCCACGGTTCGCCTCGAGTACAAAGGCCTGTACCTGGGTATCATAGACATCTGAACGGAGGGGAGAGACGATACGGCAGCTGTGGCCGTATTCTTCACAGGTTGCCTCGTCTCTGCCCGCCTTCTCCGGAAGCCGTGTCACCGCGATGATCATTATCTATCTGTAGGAGCGGATGGATGATATTCTTGTCCTCTCCGGGTTAATCTCTCTGGTATATGGAGGGTATCCTCATCGGGGCATGCATCGGGGTGCTGCTTGGAACGATCAGCGGTTGTACCCCTGGTATTCATGCAAATACCATGGCAGGTATCCTCCTTGGCGTCCACCCGGCTCTCCTGATCCTTTTTGGCCCGTCCGTCTTTGCCGCGGCGGTGACGGCGACACTTGTGACACACACATTTCTTGACGCCGTCCCGTCCACCTTCCTCGGGGTCCCGGATCCCGATACCGCCATCGCGGTCCTCCCTGCCCATGACCTCTGCCTGAAAGGGCTCGGTGAGGAAGCGGTCAGAATTGCAGCCCTCGGATCTGCCGCCGGGGCGGCGTTCGGTCTCGTCCTGTTTCCGCTATTTTTCTTCCTCCTCCCCCCGTTTCAGCCGTATCTCGACTGGTGGATCGGCATCCTCCTCCTCGCCGTCGCCGGACTGCTTGTGATCCGGTCTGAAGCTCCTGAATGGGCGGCGGCCATCCTTGCCGTCTCCGGGGTACTTGGATCCTTCACGATGGCGTACTCACACCTCTCCTGGCAGGTCCTCCCTGGTGGGAGCCCGCTTCTCCTCCCCCTCCTCACCGGCCTCTTCGGCCTGCCGATCCTGCTGAAAGGTGCCGAAGGGACAATCCCTGAGCAACGATTCACAGAGATCAGGATGAACCGCCGGGAGATTGCCGGATCTGCCTGTGCCGGAACGATTGCCGGTGCCATCGTCGGGTGGATGCCGGGCTTCTCGAATGCAACCGCCAACGCCGTCCTTGCATCCTTCATCTCTTACACGCGGCAGGGGCGGGGGTATATCCTTGCGACCTCCGCGGCGAATACCGCCAACGCCTTCCTTGGAATCGCAGCACTCTTTGCCCTCTCGCGTGCCAGGAACGGGGCGATGGCGGCGGTGGCGACGGAGGCGCTCCCCCCGGTGCTCACCCTCGTCTCTGCGGGAGCTATCGCTGCAGTCATCGCCTATCCGCTGACGATCCTTGCATCAAAAGGTTCCCGGTATCTTGTCAGGGTCAATGTCAGGCGGCTGAACCTCTCGGTCATCATCTTCCTCGTCCTCCTGACAGCAGTTGTCACCGGGCCGTTTGGCCTCCTCGTTCTCCTCCTTGCAACAGCCATCGGCTCGGTCCCGCCCCTCGTCTCGGTGCAGCGGGTCTTCTGCATGGGGGCGATCATGGTTCCGATCATGATCTGGTCGATCCTCGGGATGCCCCTCTTCTAAAAAAGACCGGTGAGATGGCTGATATAGACGACATATCCGATGAGAACGGCCACGGAGATGAGGCGGGTCAGCTTCTCTCCCGCCATGGTGATCGGAACTGCCGCAAGGGAGAAGAGTGCCATGATGAGGAGATCGCCCCTCTCATCAAGAGGGATGGGGGTGATGATCGCGATGATCCCCATCACAAAGAGGAGGTTGAAGATGTTGCTCCCGAGGAGGTTCCCGACAGATATTCCGCTCTGCCCTTTCGTGATGGCGACGATCGAGGTGGCAAGCTCGGGGAGCGACGTCCCGACGGCAACGATCGTCATCCCGATGATGAAGGCGGGTATCTGAAGAGCTATCGCAATCCCGACGGCTGCTGTGACGACGAGATGGGCCCCGATGATGACGGCGGCGATACCGCCTGCTGTCAGGATATAGTCGAGGTATCCGCGCCTGGTTTGGATCTCCTCTTCGCTCTCCCGCTCACTCCAGAGTGATCGGAGGATGAGAGTAAACCCGATGAGGAGGATGATTCCTGATCCGATTGAGAGGGTTCCTGTCCATGCGAGGATGCAGAAGAGGGCGGTGCCGCCAAGCATCAGGCCGGTCTGCTTCCCGATCCCGCTGTTTTTGGGATCACGGGGGTTAAGGATCGCCGGGTTGAGAATGCCGCAGATTGCGAGGACGAGGGCGATATTTGCGATATTGCTCCCGATGATATTGCCTGTTGCAATGCCGGGGCTTCCGGTGAGCGCGGCATTTGCGCTGACGACAAATTCCGGGAGCGATGTTCCGAATGCAACGACAGTAAACCCGATGAGTGCGGGTGATATGGAAAAACGGGAGGCAAGCCCTCTCCCTCCGCCGACGAAGAGATCCGCACCCTTGATGAGGAGGATCATGCCGATGATGAAGAGGGCCGCTTCGATAAACATCACAGGATGATCTGGTCGCCGGATATATAGGTTCTGAGGTGGTACCCTCATCTACGATGGAGTACTGGTTTGGAAGCATCGATGGGTCGGGGGTCTGCCGGCCTGCGGACGGCGGGGCGCCGGAGCTGCTGGCGAGGGTGCGATCACTCGCCACAGATATGCGGGAATTTCACCCTCTGACAGAAGAGGTGATTGAAGGCTGTGGCATCTTCTCTGACAGACGGGAGTATATCAGACGGCTCCGTGAAGTGACGATCCTCCATTCCCGCGAGGTGATCGCAGATGCTGCCCAGGAGAAGGATGCCGAACTTCTCCAGATGGTCCGGATGCTCGATCAGATGGATGAGGTGATCAACCTCCTCACCGAACGGCTCGTCGAATGGTACCAGGTGACCGATCCATCCTTCTCATCGAAGAGCAGGAAGGGGGCGGGCCGGCGTATCCTTCCGAGGATCACAAAGAGCAGATCGCCCCCCCTCCGTGGTGTTGCCCGTGAGATCGAGGAGCTTGGGGAGGCACGCAAACGGCTCGCCACCGAGGTTTCACGGCGTGCCGGAGGTGTGATCCCGAATATGAGCGAGCTTGTCGGCGGCCTTGTTGCGGCACGGATCATGGCCCGTGCCGGAGGGCTGACCTCCCTTGCCCGGATGCCCGGCAGTTCTGTCCAGGTCCTCGGTGCCGAGGCCGCCCTCTTCTCGCATATCCGGCAGGGGTCGCCATCGCCCAAGCATGGCCTCATCTTCCAGCACCGGCGGGTGCATAATGCCCCCCGTGAGGTCCGGGGGCAGGTTGCCCGGATTCTTGCCGGAAAGCTGGCGATTGCGGCCCGGATCGACTTCTATCGCGGATCGCTCGATCCCGACTTCGTAGCTGATGCCCAGGCACGGATCGATGCCGTTGCCGGGGGTGTCCAATGATCCGGATCGATGGCAACCTCGTCTCCCCCGGGCCGGGCGGGGTCTATAATGAGCGGATGGCGCAGGGGTACCGGGTCTGGGATCCCTATCGTTCGAAACTCTCTGCACTCTGCATGCTCGATCCGGAGATCGATCTCACCGCCGATATGCGGGTCCTCTATCTCGGGGCGGCAAACGGGACGACGGTGTCACATGTGGCCGATTATGTGGAGTGCGTGTATGCCATCGAGTTTGCACCCCGTCCGCTCCGGGATCTGCTGGCGGTTGCGGAGAAGCGGAAGAATATTGTCCCGATTGCAGGGGATGCGACCCGGCCTGACCGGTATGCACCCTTTGTTGAGATGGTGGATCTCCTGTACCAGGATGTGGCACAGCCCGACCAGGCCGGGATTCTCATGAAGCATATACCGTTTCTGAAGGCCGGGGGTACTGCGATCCTGATGCTGAAGACGCGGTCGGTTGATATCAGGCAGACGCCGGACGAGGTCTTTGCAGAGACGATCGAACGGCTCACTGACTCGGGATTACGGGTGGTGAAGAGCTGCTGGCTTGAGCCGTATCATCATGATCATGCGGCGATTATCTGCGTTGTTGATCCGACGGGGATATCGTAGGTCGCCGTATCTATTCTTTTCGGCTATGGAGGGCTCTTTTGAGCTGATGATGCTCAGTAAGCCCTTTTTTCAGGTTGCGTACTGCCTCCTCCCCGGTCAGGCCCTGATCAGCAACATGCGTAAGAAGATCAATAGCGATGTAGTATTTTCCTTCCCTGTGTACTTCGATGAGGGGTTCCATTTTGGATCAGATGTATCGATACCCTAATAATACAGCTGATGCAAGATGATGGTAATACGATACAGGATCGTCTCTCAATGCAGCGATACATCTTCAACCCGTTCTCAATCCTGATGGTGATCATCCTCATCGTTGCGGTGATCATCCTCCTGCCCCTCCTCTTCCTCGGGCTGATCGGGGGTGCCCTCACGAACCTCGGGTTCACCTGGCTCCAGGCGATCGCCCTGATCATCCTGATTCTCGCCGGGAGCCTGGTGAATATCCCGGTGACGACCCTCCGGGAGGAGGCACCCGCACCCCCGCAACCGCCGAGGGGCCAGTTCGCCCCTTCGCTCTATGAGGGGATGTACCGGGTTCAGCCGCCGGCGAAGGTGACACGGATTGCGGTGAATGTCGGGGGTGCGGTCATCCCGGTCCTGATATCTCTCTATCTCCTCTACCATACCGTGGCGGTTGAGGGCGATCTCCTCCGTCTCGCCCTCGCCGGGGTGGGGGTCCTCGCGGTCGCTATCCTGACGAACCGGGTTGCCCGCCCTATACCGGGGGTCGGGATCAGCACCCCCTTCTTCATCCCCCCGATTGCCGCCCTCGTCTGCGGAATTCTGCTTGGCGGCAGCGGGATGGGGTCGGTGGTGATAGCGTATGTGAGCGGGACCCTCGGGACCCTCATCGGCGCCGATCTCCTCAACCTGAACAAGATGGGGGGGCTCGGTGTCCCGGTCGTCTCAATCGGTGGTGCGGGGACGTTTGACGGGATCTTCCTCGCAGGGATCATCGCGGCGTTCCTGGCGTGAGGATCGTGAGGGGTATGCTGGTACTGGCTAGATGCAGAGGATGCGAGGCATGGTGCCTCCGAATGGCCGGAATCTTCACAGAACAATTGAAACTGATTGGGGGGAAGAGTTTCGTGAGTGATCGGAGGGATAATGTTGCGAAATAAAGGGGGTGGGGTGATCGTACCCCCGGTACTTGCTATTGCAGATATGTTGAATGGGCTATTCTATGGCTTATATTAATTAGTACCTTCTCTCTATAGTTAATCATCAGGTGGTGAATATGACATCAATCTCTTCACAGATTTTTCCGTTCCGGGATGATATGGATGATCAGGTGAGGGAACGAATTATTTGTGATATTGGTCGCTTTTTCGTTCAGAAATCAGATTTGACGGCTGATGTCATTTTGGTGTATGTATACGGGTCTTTTCTCACAACCGATCGCTTTAATGATATTGATATCGGGATACTTGTATCAGGGGAGAGGAAACCGTATGATCTCTTCAAATATAGTATGCTCATTGCTTCGCGTGTAGAACAGTCTTTTCAACCCCGATGTGAGGTTGATCTCCGTATTCTGAATGGCGCTCCGATCCGGTTCCTCTATGATGTGATACGTACGGGAAGGATCGTTTATGCACGTGATGAGAAGGAGCGTATTGCATTTGAGGCGGATGTTCTGACAACCTATCTTGATTTACTTCCAATGTTTGAGATGATGGATCAAGCTCTTATTGCACGGTGAAGAATGAGGTTGTACCGCCATATTCAGGAGTTTGAGAATGCTTTAGCCGACTGGGAGCGCTATCAATCGATATCTGAGGGTCGTCTTTTTTCGGACAGGGATATAAGAAATATGGTTTTCCATGCAATGATGATATCAATTCAATCTTCAATCGATATTGCATCTGATATAATCGCCGATGAAAAACTGGAGAAACCGGGTAGTTATCGTGAGGCATTTGAGATTCTCGGGACTAACGGGATTATCACAGAAGAAATGGTTCAGGGTCTTGCAGATCTGGCGGGATTCCGAAACATCCTCGTCCATAGATATGGGGATCTTGATATTGAGCAGGTGTATATGATTCTTCAAGAGGATTTGGTTGTGCTTAAAGCATACTTCGTTGCTATCCGGACGTATCTTCAAAAGAAGAAATAGCCCCCCTCATCCTGTCCGATCCTCGTACTTCTCTTCTCTCCGGCCCAATCCTGTCTTCTCAGTGGTATGGCACCTGTCTCGTATCTCACGTATCTCCTTTGCATAAACCTATATACAGTTTATTGGAGTATCCAAAACGGGATCCACGATGGGTGACCCTGCCCAGAAACAATGGAAAAACCGATACTCTGCCCTTCACAGAAGAGAAGTACCAAAAGAGAGAGTAGTCCGGAGCAGATTCGAACTGCTGTCGGGGGAACCAGAATCCCCCATGATTGACCCCTACACTACCGGACTATTGTGCCATACTATGTTATTCCTGATGCTTTATGAACCTGACGGATTATCGCCGGCAAACCCCTGTATCACCGGCCACCAAAGGGGGGTTCCCCTTTGATCCCGCCGATGCCCGGCAGCCCCCTCACGTGATCCTTCTATTCTTGATCCCTCTGATTGATGAACACCGGCAAGCCTTCCACCGCCGTTCCATCTCTCCACTATCTGTACTCCCCCGGTAAACCCGGCCTGCTACACCTGCCCGGCCCGGTCGCATCCCTGGCATGCCCGGCACACCTCCGCCTGCGGGCGGATCAGCTTCCCCTCCCCGCAGAAGGGGGGAATGTCTGCGATGTCGCGGCGGTAATAGATGTGCGGCACAAGCGAGATGTGGGTATAGGCACCGACCGGGAGGCCCGCCCTCCCTGCGATATGCTCCTGGAGGCGGGCGAGTGCATACATATTCGCCCCTGCCGCAGAGAGCATATCATTTGACCGGAAGACGACCTTCATATCCAGCACCCCGTCCCGCTGGACACACTGGATCAGCTGGAGGCAGGGGCAGTCGTCAAGTTGCTCATCGACCGGCGGGTTCCAGGTGACGGCGACTGCCCGGCGGGTGGCCGGCTCCTCGGTCAGCTTTCGGACGATATAGGCGATCTGATCGGCATGCACCGCCACCCCTTCAAAGACGTTTCCCTGCCCCCAGTCGAAGAGCCGAGAGTGGTAATCGTACTCAAAGACAGCATCGGATCCGGAGATGAGATCCTCTGCATAGCAGTCGAGGAACGCCTGCCGGAACCGGGACGCGGCACTCGCCATCGGTTGTGCGAGCGGATCCTCGACCCTGATCGTGACCTCATCAGTCTCAAGCGTCTCCTCCCCGTTCTCGGTCTGCCGCCCCCGCCCCTTCTCAAGGATGTGGGCGACGACGAGCTCATGGCCTCGGGCGAGTGTAGCGGCACGGATGATCTTCATGATTATAGTAATGGCTGATGATGGATAATAGTCGTTAGGAAATAAAGGTGAGAAGTCCCATATTGGGTTATAGATGTATGACAGGGGGCACGATGTGGCGAGGGCGTCTGCCTCCTTTTCCAAGGTCGAAATACCTTCTGATTCTCATCGATACTGCGCTGCACTGCGCTGCACTGCGCTTGGACAACGACCGGGGATTTTGTGACGGGGCTGTGGTAGACAGGCTGTGCCGGGTCAGTGTGATGGAGAATGCTGTTTCTACGCTTTGATGGCGCCTTTTCAGACTCCATTGGCACCGTCGTATTTTTTGTATCAGGTTTCGGGGTTCTTGTTCCCACCCTCCTCTTTGCCGATCCATAATCACAATTTCACCTCTTGTCAGCCCTCTGGCATATCCTGCCTCGGACTGCACACTCCCTCAACCACAAAGGATATATTAAGTCCTCCACTAATATGGAAGCATATTCCGTTGATCGGAGTATGATCCTTGCAGAACGGGAATTCGGCACATGTCGAATCCTCTGAAACGCATGTTGATTAAGGAAAGTATTGAGGTGTAATTACACATGAAAGGAATGACTAAGTTGATGGTTGTCGCCATCGCACTCTTTGTTGTCTCCGCACTGCTCGTTGCTCCGGCAGCGGCACGTGGTGTTGGCAGTCCATTGAATGTGACACAAGGTGACACCATTTATGTCGGAGAAAAGGGGCTCAATTTTACCGCTTATCCTCCGTGGGACGCACTTCCCGGTGACTTTACCTTCTTAGGTAAGTACGATGGGACCACCCTTGTTAACACAATTGATATTACTACCCCTGGTAGCTTTGATCTCCTGCCTGGACAGGTTGCAGGTGAAGAGGGTCAGTATTTTCTGCACAATGCATCTGGTAGGGTACAAATCGCTAATGTGGATCAGTATGTGATGATCAGGGCTCCAAGCGCTGTCCTCGATGTCAGGATTGGCGATGTTAATGCCGGAGATTCTATCGATGGCAGGAGTATTTCCCGTAACACTGATAATCTCTACTTCAGAGTAACGAATAACCTTGGAAATCTTTATGACCATAATCTAAGTTACAAGGTTGAAGTTACAACGCCCGCTGGTGGTACCATAAGAGAGATTAATGGTGTAAATACGGATGTTATCATTAACAAATCCCGTGCACACCAGGATTCGTATATCGACCTTGCAGGCTTACCTGCCGGAACATACACAGCAATTGCAAAACCACTCGAGCCCCAGATTGATGATTTCGCCAACACGAACACAGTCACATTCACCATTACAACCAAGGCTCTTACTCTTGGGGCAAATGTTGACACCATCGTGAGAAATAATAACTTCTTGTTAACTGTTACTGGTGAATCAACGACAGATTATTATCTCTATGTTCAGAGTGCAACACAGGACGGAAAAGTGCCATGGATTCGTCCAGGTCAGCCAGGTGTGACCATTGATGCCAATCAGGCTTTCATTGATCTTGATGGTGCAACAGGGTTTACACAAGCTTCCGTAATTAACGGTACATTTGCGACAGTCCGAACAAATGCCGCTGGTACCCGAAATGTCGAGTTTGCAACCAACGAGACAACCGAAGATAAGACCTATACCTTCCGTGTTGTAGATCCAAATGCGATAACAAGCACCTATGACACTGTAAGAGTGAAGATTGAGAAGGGTACAGTCTCGATAACCGCATCAGGTGACCGCACCTACTATATTGGTGAGGAGATTACCTTTTCGGGTGTTAATACTGATTCTCAGAAAGTTTTCCTCTTCATGACAGGCCCAAACCTTCCGAGAAATGGTGTCAACTTCACAGACTTTGAGAATGTTGTCACAGCTGGTACCTTTGTTGAGGTTGATGTAGAAGCTGATGATACGTGGGAACTGAAAGTTGATACGCAGACAGAAATGAATGTAGATGCTGGCACCTACACCATCTATGCTGTTACCACTGAATCTAACCGGGATCAGCTTTCTGGTGCAACATATGCTACGACCTCTATCGTCCTTCGGAAAGGCTTCGTATCATCCAGTGTCTCCTCGGCAACAGTTGCAAAAGGTGACTCTCTGTTTGTAAGAGGGAATGCTCAGGGTAACCCTGACAATGTTGCTATCTGGGTGATTGGTAGGAACTATTTCAACCGATTCCTTGAGACTGTAGAAGATGACTCATCATTCGAGTATGAACTCAAAGTTGGTGATGAGGATCTCGCTTCCGGTCAGTACTTTGTAATTGTCCAGCACCCAATGGGTGATGGAGACTTTGGTGTTGGCCGTGCTGGAGACGTTCCAATTGTTGCAGATAACCGTGTTGGTATCGCAGGTACCAGCGGAGAGGGTACAAATGGTTTCTTCTTCACAGGACCAAACCGTCTTCAGGGATCCGACGCCGCACAGGCACTCATTGATCTTCTGAACAACCAGAACATCGATGACACCTACAACAGGCTGACCTTCCTTGTTGAAGAGCCATGGATCAGGATTGACACCGTCAGCGACAAATATGTCGGAACAACCTTTACCGTCACCGGTACAACCAACCTCGGTGTTGGCAACGAGCTTATGATTGAGGTACTCTCATCCGCATTCAGGCCAACCGACAAGACCGCAGCCGGTGAATTCTCCGGTGATTCAGGCACTGTAAGGGTTGTTGAAGGTGACGCAGGCTACAACACCTGGTCATTCGAAGTCGATGCACGAGCGTTCCTGCCTGATGAATATATCGTCAGGGCTGAATCGATCGATGCTGACATAACCGCAACCACCACCTTCAACGTCCTTGAGGGTGCCCCGGTTACGACCCCACCGGTCACAACCCCACCTGTAACCACGCCACCAGTGACGACCCCACCGGTCACCCCACCACCTGAGCCCCCAGAGACTCCAGGATTTGGTGCACTGATTGCAATTGCAGGTCTTGGTGCGGTAGCGTTCCTCGTTCTTCGCAGGAACTAAACCCACTAACTAACTTTTTCTTTTCTTTTGTGGACGTTTCCAGAGTGGAATCGTTTATTTAGCTCATGAGACAGGGTGCACCTGTCTGATCCAGATCGACCTCCTTGTCCCAACCAAACCCGGCAACCATTATCTCTGCAAAGGACGAGATCCTGTACAATTCCGGAATAACCGGGGGTAGTATGCATGGTTCGTCTTGCTGGCAAAGTACTTGATATCGAATACCGGGGTGTCCTCCTCAACCGGGACGACGCCCGCACCATCGGGGTCCTCGACGGGGATCGCGTCGAGCTAATCAATGAAGAGAAGAAGACGGTTGCACAGGCATTTGTAACGACGACCGCAACCATCCTCCAGCAGGGTACCGCCGGCGTGTACCTGGTGACGAACCGGCGGCTGCAACTGGAGGAGGGCGAATCGCTTGAGGTCCGTGCGGTCGGCCGGCCGGCATCCATCGACTTCATCAAGAAGAAGATGGACAAGGGAAAGCTCACGATGGAGGAGACGCAGGCGATCGTCCGGGAGATCGTCGATGATACCCTCTCGCCGGGGGAGATCAGTGCCTATATCGTCGGGACCTACATCAACGGCCTTGACATGGACGAGATCGAGTATCTCACACGCTCAACGGTCGCCACCGGCGAGAAGCTCTCCTTTGCCTCACACCCCATCGTTGACAAACATTCGATAGGCGGTGTCCCCGGCAACAAGATCACCCTCCTCGTCGTCCCGATCATCGTCGCCGCCGGATTGAAATGTCCAAAGACCAGCTCCCGGGCGATCACCGGGGCGGGCGGGACTGCTGACCTGATGGAGGCCATCGCCCCGGTCGCCTTCTCGGCAGACGAGCTCCAGTCGATGACCGAGAAGGTCGGCGGCGCCATCGTCTGGGGGGGTGCAACCAACATCGCACCTGCGGACGACAAGATCATCCTCTACGAATACCCCCTCAAGATCGACCCGCATGGCCAGATGCTCGCCTCGGTGATGGCGAAGAAGTTCGCGGTGGGTGCTGATCTCGTCGTCATTGACATCCCGGTCGGCCGCCATGCCAAGGTGACAACCGTCGAGGAGGGGCGCAGGCTCGCCCGCGACTTTATGGAGCTTGGGGACCGGCTGGGGATGCGGGTGGAGTGTGCCCTCACCTATGGCGAAGCCCCGATAGGCCGGTCCATCGGGGTGAACCTTGAGGTGGCAGAGGCCCTCCGGATCCTCAAAGGAGAAGAAGGGCCGGACTCTCTCGTCCAGAAGAGTGCCGTCATCGCCGGTATCGCCCTTGAGATGGCCGGCAAGGTCCAGGCCGGTGAAGGGACCGCCTCCGCACTCGATCTCCTCACATCCGGGAAAGCCGATGCCATGATGCAGAAGATCATCGAGGTGCAGGGGGGCGACCCCGCCGTCACCGCAGAGGATCTCCCGCCCGGAGATCACGCATTCACCGTCAACGCCCCGGAGACCGGATATGTCATCGAGATGAACAATCGCGCGCTGATCACCATCGCCAGAGCAGCCGGCGCCCCCCATGATCATGGGGCAGGTATCCGGCTTCATAAAAAACAGGGCCAGCATGTGAAGAAGGGTGATCCCATCTTCACCATTCATGCAGATCGGGGCTGGCGCCTCCAGAAGGCGCTTGAGGAAGGCAGGCGGCTCATGCCGGTTGTGGTGGAAGGAATGCTTATCGACCGGGTGCCGGGCAACCACTGGCGGACACCGATGCACTAATAGCATTGAATGGTTCATTACCTGTATATGAGTTCTCTTCGGGTCATCCTGGCTCTCCTCCTGCTTATGGCAATGGCAGCGACGGCACAGGGTGTTGTCACCCTGCAGATCACCGTTGAAGATACACAGGGGAGCAGGCTCTCCGGTGCGGATCTCTATGCCGGGGGATCGTATATCGGAACAACCGGTTCGGCAGGCACCTTTGCATATACCCATTCTTCATCCTCGGGTTTCAACCTCCGGGTGAGTAAGAGCGGGTATGAGACGAGGACCGTCACCGTTTCCGCATCGCAGACGACAGTAACGGTCCCTCTGGCGCGTTCAACTGCGACCCTCACCATCGACGTCTATGATGAAAACGTCGCCCCGCTCCAAAACGCAATCGTCCGGGTCGTCGGGCCCGGACAGGAGAAGACCGGTGAGACCAGATCGGACGGGCGGGTCATCTTTACTCTCCATCCCGGTGAGACCTACCAGGTGTATATCACTGCCCTGAACTATCGGGATGTCCAGAGAAGCGTTCAGTTCACAGAACAGACCGAACCGATTGCGGAGATGATGGTCCGATCCGATCAGTTCGCCTTTCGGATTACCGATGCAGAGACCGGCCAGCCGATTGGGGGTGCGGAGATCAGCGTCGACACCATCCCTCGCGGCGTGACAAACCCTGATGGTACATTTCTCTATTACCTCAGGCAGGGTAACCAGTACGACATAGCCGTGAGGAAGCCCGACTACCAGACCTACACGACACGCCAGTATATCTCCGGTGGCCAGCAGGTCCTTACGATACCTTTACAGCCTGCCTATCACACACCGTTTGTATCGATCTTCGATCCGGATCGCCGGGCAGTCGAGGGTGCGGATATATTCCTTGATGGCGTCCTCATCAGGAAGACCGACATCTACGGCCGGGCATCATTAAACCGTCTCCCGTCGGGTACGTATCTTCTTGAGATCCGAAAGAGCGGGTTTTCAGATTACAGCGAGGAGATCACCGTCGCAGAAGAGTCCATCGATTTTGTCATCACCCTCAGCCATGCCCCGGTGCAGGTCCGCCTGATGGTTCAGGACCCCGCAAACACCGTCATCAGCGACGCGGTGATCGCTGTTGATGGTGGCAGGGGTGGCATGACAGGTGCAGATGGATCGCTGACCCTCTCCCTGAACCCCGGGAGGGAGTACAACCTCACAGCGACAAAAGAAGGATACCACGAGACTGAGACAAGAATTACCGTCCCGGTCGGAACCCCGGCTGACCCGGTCACCATCACCCTCGAACCCGCTCTCAACCTCCCTCTTCTCATCGGGGGTGGAGCACTCATCCTGGTCGTCGTCCTTGCCGGGGTGATCCTTGTGAGAAAGCGGAACGCCAGATCGAGAGGAAAAGCCACAGGTCGGCGGAAGGGTGGATGGTAGCGCTATTGAAAAGATAATCAGAATTAATAAATCTCTTTTTAAAAAAAAGAACTACTATATATTGTTGGTGATTGGTATGCTGTGTGAGGATGTTCCTCATTATGCTCACCATCCTTCTGATCAGAGCAGCATCTATTCCTGCACCGACTACCCCTGACTGCCGCTCTCCTTCAATCAGGTCCGGAGTAATTTATTGCGGGGTTGGTTAATTTGATGGACATCTCATCAGGGTTGCTGACGAATAAGGCTGGGCATCCTTGAACCATCCCGCTGTTCGTACTGACCTCCTTAAAATTGGAAAGGAGTATATGGGCTAAAAATGAATGAAAACGTCTTTTTTGGCTTTAATCCCTTCATCATTGATCTCATGCAGACTCTGAAACTGGTCCCATTTATGTTGGATTTTTTTGCCATCATGAGTGGTGCAGTAATCGCTGCCAATGGTGATGAACGGGGGATGACCAAAGCACCTGTCGCCATCCTACGTTCGCTCTCTGACTGACCTGGTCACCCCGACTATTCAGGCAGATCTCAATCTTCCCTATCTCAGTATTTTTACAGTACTCATCGTGATCGCCTTATTTGCCAGGGTGATCCTTATAAAGTAGAAGATGTCAAATCGAGAATTTATTGGGCTTTACCGGTAAAAATAAAAAAATTGAGATTTAAAAGCCAATCTAAGTCTTTAAATTCCTTATACTGAAAACGTAAATTATAAATACTTTAAGTATGTAGTATATCGTATGGGTATACGCCTCGTTGTGCTCACTCTATTGCTGATCATAGCAGCGCCTGCTCTGGCGTCGGCCACCCCGGATGCCGTCACGGTTCAATCAGATACAGAGTGGCTCATTGCAGGGTCGACAGCGTATGCAACCATCACTGCAACCGTCAGCAATAACTCAGCACCCCTTCCTGCCATCCCGGTCACCTTCTCCCTTGATGATCCCGCTATGGGAACACTCAGTGCCGCCTCAACCTCGACCAATGGTGAGGGGAAGGCAACCGTCCGGTTCACCCCGGCAACTATCAGCGGCGATGCAGTCATCCGGATCTCTGCCGGGTATGATCCCGTAGAAGAGGTCTTCATTCAGAAGATTGATCATGGTGCTCCCAAGGCCATCGCCAATCTCACCTATCCCAGTAAAGCGACGGTAGGATCAACTGTTCTGCTCTCCCTCACCCTCCGCGATGAATATGGCAACCCTGTTGATGATCGCCGCACCAGTGAATTTGTCACCCTGACGACAAGCTCTGCGGGAGAGGGCTCGGCATTTCCTGCAACAGGGAACAGAACCATTACCCTCCCCGTCGGCCCGGAAGGATCCGTCAGTACAGAATTATCTCTCGATACGTACCCGGGTGAACATATCATATCTATCGATACTCCCGGAATCAGCGAGAACAAAATTTTCAGCATATTTGCCATCACGAATGGAATACCGCATGATGTGAGTTATATCGTCTCTCCGGTCACCGGGACAGCACCTGCAGATGGAGAGACAACATTTACCATCCGGTACTATTTCTCTGATCAATATGGCAACCCTGCTGGTGCGCAGAAGATCAACTTCCATGTGACCGGCCCGACAGGGGTATTGGAAGAGCCATCCAAAACCACAAGTTCGCTTGGCGAGATTCTTCTGACCTATGGCCCCCTCTCGACGATAGGCACATTTGAGATCACCTGCTCTCCTGTGGAAAACCCATCGTTTAATAATACCATCACTCTGGCCTTTCATAACAGTGAGCCGGTTGAGATGCTTCTGACCGCAAACCCCCAGATGATTGCAAGCCGTGATGCGAACCCCGATTCCCGGGCTGATATCCGGGTAAAAGTCATCGACAAACGTGGACATCCTGTTGCAGGTGAAGAGGTTACCTTTACAATCCTTCCTGGTGCGACAGAAGGGTTCAGCCAGGATCCGGAACTCTCGATCATCAATGCGGTGACCAATGAATATGGATTTGCCATCGCTCATCTCTATCCTGGTGACTTTACGCAGGACTGGACTGATGAATCCTTCAACCACAGGGCAATAGGGACTGCGACTATCCATGCACAATGGAAGGATCAGGAAGAGGAGATCACCATCACCTGGAAGAACTACCCCTTCCTGAGCATCAGCACATTGATTGAACCAGAGACGGTCAGGGTGAATGAGACCATCAATGTTACAATACAGATCTCCGGGGATGGATGGTTCCTCCAGTCAGGGAGCAGGGTGGATGTCATCCAGGTGATAGATACCTCCGGCAGTATGAGTGCGGGTGATATAGAGCCCGATCGAATCAGCGCGGCACAGTCGGTCACAAAAGAGTTCACTGATCTGATCCTTGGTATTGCCGGAAATCGTCTGGGGATCTTTTCATCCGCCAACACCATCACCCTCGAAGAGGCGCTTACTTCGGATACATTCCTGATACATCAGGCAATTGACGGTGTTTCTTCAGGAGGAAGCGGAAGGCTGATGCGGGCAGGCTGTTACCAGGCGATCCAGCACCTTGAGTATAACAGCAGGCCGGGTGTGGTAAAGGCCGTCATCCTTCTTGGGGATATGAACAGCTGGAACCCCACAGGCAACCATCTTGGAGATGAATATAAGTTTGACAATCTCCTCACCTATGCACTTGAGCAGGATGTCCGGATCTATACGGTCATGCTGGCTGCACAGGAGACATCCAATACATACCAGGCATCCGCCGACTTCTCCGAAGCAACAGGTGGCAGAGCGTTTAATGCCCGGAATTATCAGGATCTGATGGAAGCCTATCTACAGATTGCAGAAGAACTCTCCCATGAAGCAGGGGTCAATACCACCATGCACCTCTCCCATGAGAATGTCAAAGTCAACCAGGCCGAACACCCTGGCGGCGATGTCTTCGAATATATCCCTAAAACGGTGATTACAAACCGGTATCATAACGGAACCGTTACAATGACCGAGATCGATCAGACCAATGACTGGAACGGGGTGCCATCTCCTGCACAGAACCTCTTCTTTGATATCGGCACCATTCATCTTGGCCAGACATGGGAGGCGCGCTACCAGCTCCGTGTCCTGGAAGAGGGGACAATCGACATCTTCGATCCCAGCTCGGTGGTCACCTTTGAAGATGCCCCCGAGGATGGTCAGCTGCTCCAGACAACGTATATCAACGCACTTCCCAGTATCGGAGAGATTCAGCTGAAGGACTATCTTATCACTATTGATAACCTCAGGTCCGAGACTGTAGGTCATATCAGCGACAAACTCGAGGTTGCATGGGATCTTGAATATGAGGGATCAGAGGAGGTCACACAGAAGATCAGATATGCCGTCGTCGATCCGATGATGTACGATGCCTTCACCCGTGGCTTCACGATACCCGAAGATCGGTGGCAGCCAGAAAAGGAACTCGATGGATCTGATCGAAAAAACTTTTTGTTTGTTGCGGGGCTAAATGGCATCTGTCTCATCAGGATTGATGCATCCGCGCCCGGATCGCCGAATGACAGAGCTGAGATCGCCGTCCCGATCGGCGCTGCCTCCTGGCAGGACTATATTAAAATCGAGTGAAACGGACCCACCGGGAATCGAACCCGGGTCCTTGGGTTCGAAGCCCAAGAGGATATCCTCTACCCCATGGATCCAGAATGCGATTATACCATATGCTATGAAACTATTTAGATGCTGATCCTGGATCATCCGGGATTTCAAACCTCCTCCCTTCTGATGTATCGAAAGCCTGTGATACAGTATCGCCGTCAATGGTGGCAATGGGTGAAATGGCCGATACAGATTGCTCGTGTATTTCTTCCCTCATAATGGGGAACGTGTACCTTCTGAACGTGGCAAAGGGCATGTACGACGTGACTGAAGCGACGATAACAATCGTTGGTTCGTACTCCCACTGACCCGGTCACCCTTCCTCTTCTCATAGTGGGTGGATCACTCATCGTCTTCGTCGTCCTCGCCCGTGGGAATCACTGTCAAAAAGGATACGGTCAGATCGAGAATTAAATCCTCAGATTGACGAAAGAATGGTTTATAGGTGTTAATATTATAATCTGACTTATTTATTAATTTTATTTATAAAACACAATGAATAAATAATGGAAGCGAGTAGTCTATTGTATGGGTATACGCCTCATTGTGCTCATCCTCCTGCTTATCATAGCAGCACCTGCTCTGGCATCGGTCACTCCGGATACCGTCCTCATTCAATCAGATACAGAGTGGCTCATTGCAGGGTCGACAGCGTATGCAACCCTCACAGCAACCGTCAGCACCGGGTCCTCGCCCCTCCCGAACATTCCAGTCACCTTCTCCCTTGATGATCCCGCAATGGGAACGCTCAGTGCCGCCTCTATATCGACGAATGACCAGGGGAAAGCAACTGTACGGTTCACCCCTTCAACACGCAGTGGTGGTGCCAGGATCAGGGTCTCTGCCGGATCTGATCCCATGGAAGAGGTGTTCATTCAGAATATTGATCACGGCGTTCCAAAGACCATCACGAATCTCAGATATCCCCATGAGGCAATGGTTGGCTCAACTGTTATGATATCGCTCACACTCAACGATCAATACGGCAACCCTGTCAATGATCTCCATGAATCCGTCACCCTGACCGCAAATTCTGCGGGTGGAGGATCAGCTTTTCCTGCAACAGGGAGCCGGACCATCACCGTCCCCGTCGCCTCGGATGGATCCGTCAGCACGAAGTTCACCCTCGACACGTATCCTGGTGAACATATCATATCCATCGATCCCTCGCCTCAGGGAATTGCCGGCACGTGGATCTCTATTACGGCTCTGGCTCATGCGTACCCGGATGTGATCGCCTGCACCGCTATTCCTGATGGAAACCCTTCGACACTTCCGGCAGATGGGCTCTCATCTTTCGAGATTAGATATGCTTTTTATGATGCCTATGGGAATCGTGCAGGAAACCAGGAGATCCGGTTTATTGCTACAACTGATGCAGGAATTGAAGAGCATACAATAAAAACGAGTTCTCTTGGTGAAATCCATATCAATTATGGTCCGTCTGTTACAATCGGCACCGTTAGGATAACCTGCAGTCCGGTAAAAAAACCGTATCTGATCCATACACTCGATCTTGAGTTTGTAAGTAATGAGCCGACAGCGATGCTTCTCACCGCAAATCCCCAGATGATCGCCAGTCATGATGTTGATTCGGAAATAAAAAGCGAGATACGGGCAAAAGTCATCGATGATAAGGGAAATCCGGTCAGCGGTGAGATCGTTAGTTTTGAGCTCCTCTCCATTGATTCTGATGAATACGTTATGACCGTCCAGCCACACCTTGAAACTATAACCGGTATAACCGATCAGAATGGTATCGCCATTGCACGTTTTACGCCCGGTGCCTTCATAACAGATCAAACTGCTGAAGGATATACTACTGCTGCAACCGGAAAAGCTACCATACATGCAATATGGCGTGATCAGGTGGATACGGTTGCCATCACCTGGAAGAATTATCCATACCTTAGTATTAGTTCAGTGGTTGAACCTGAGAAGGTCTCTGTCAACGAAATAGTGAACGTGACGATCAAAATCACCGGAGATGGGTGGGCGCTCCGTCCGGATCCTATTGATGCAGTTCTCTGTATTGATCGATCGGGAAGTATGTTCTTTGACTATCCTGATCGGATGGTCTGGACGATGGATGCGGCAGTTGCGTTTAACCAGGCGCTGGCTGACGGAGACGACAGAGTAGGTCTCGTATCTTTTGGAACAAAAGGTCTTGCAATTGTTGATCCTGGCCATTATTACTACTCGGCCTGGGCTGGGGTTGATGGTGCCGCAACGACTGACTGGGAAGAGTATGCAGCACAATACTATCCTGGGAGCCCATGGAGTTACAATGATCATGCAACCCTTGATGTACCATTGACGGATGAGAGGGCGACCGTTGATACAGCAATTCGCTCTCTGGTTCCAAATGGCGGTACGCCAATGCGCGCAGGCCTCTACCAGGCAATCCATGAACTTGTTACAAATGGAAGGCCTGATGCGGTCAGGGCGGTGGTTCTTCTTGGTGATGGTGATTACAACTGGTATGGTGATCCCCTTGCACGCGGTCCATCGTCCTCATACCCGACGAGCTCATCGCGCTTTTATGACCTGACCCCCTATCATTATCATATACCCGGGCTATCCGATGCTCATCAGAATCTCTCCGTATATGCTTCCGATCATAACATTACCATCTACTCAATTGCTTTTTCTGATGACATAACCGAAGCAGGTCAAACAACCTTACAGATCCTTGCAGAATCAACCGGTGGTAAGTACTATTATGCCCCCACTGGCGGTGATCTTGCCTCAATTTATGCCGATATCGCTGGCGAACTTTCCACCGAGGCGGGGGTGAATACGGCACTCCGGCTCTCGCATGAATCCGTTTTGATTAATAATGAGATGATTGCCGGAGGTGGGCCAGATGGTGCATTTACATATATTCCAAAAACGATGGTCAGGAGCTGGCGTAATGATGAGGTTATCATCCCCGAATACTTCGTGGATCAGAGTCAGGAATGGCATGGATCACCTGCTCCTCTATACAGTCTTGTATTTGATGTTGGTACTATCCATTTAAATCAGGTCTGGGAGGTTCGTTACAGCCTCATGGCCCGTAAAGGCGGGAATATCAATATCTTCAATTCCAATTCTATGGTAACATTTGAAAATGCTCCAGATGAAGGACTTGGTATTCCAACAACATACCTCACTGTCATTCCGTCAATGGAGGTCGCAGGGCTGCAAAACCATCCTCTAAAAATTATTAATCTCAGGCCCACGTCACCAGGCCATATCAGTACAACCCTCCCTGTCACATGGGATCTTGAATACTCCGGATCCGGCGAGGTCACCCAGCAGATCTGGTATGCCGTCGTTGATCCGATGATTCATGCAACTTTGGGATTCAACGGGCCATACCAATGGGAACTTTCCGGGATAGAGGATGGATCCGCACGCAAAACTACTCTTGGTGTGGCTGGAAAGAACGGTCTCTGTCTCATCAGGATTGATGCCTCGGCCCCCGGATCGCCGGATGACAGGGCTGAGATAGCCGTCCCGATCGGTACCGCCTCAGGACAGGCGTATATAAAAATTGAGTGAGATAGACTCCATGGGAATCGAACCCGGGTCCCTGGGTTCGAAGCCCAGGAGGATATCCTCTATCCTGTGGATGAAGAATCCAATCATACGATATGCTATGAAACTATTTGGATGCCGATCCCGGATCATCCGACATTCTTAATCTCCTCTCTGCTGATATACTAGGTGATGGTGCTATCAGCGGGAGTGATCCGCAGCCGGCTTGGAGATGACAGTGGCGCAGGAGATCTTGTCATCAGGCCGTTTGATGAAGCCTGCCTTCAGCCTGCCTCGTATGATCTCAGGATCTCCGAGGAGACCGTTCTCATCAGGGGGCAGTGTACGCTCGTTCCAACACTCGAATGGGTTGAGCTGCCATCAGACATCGCTGCTACCCTCAGGGGACGCTCATCCTATGGGAGGCGGGGTCTTCTTCTGGGTGCAGGGTATGTCGATCCCGGTTTCCGGGGGCAGCTGACGCTCTGCTGCACAAATATGGGTATTGAAGATATTCTTCTTGCGCCACATACGCGCCTCGTCCAGATGGTCCTCCATGAGGTGGCTGGTGGCGGAGAGCTCTACAATGGCAGGTATCAGGACAGCAGAGGAGTTGTTCATGCGAGAGACTGATCCGGGAACTGAGCGAAAATGCCTTGAGATACTCAGGATCCTTCGGGAATCACCGGATCCCATGGGTGCCAAGCACCTCTCCGAGCTGATGGCCGAGCAGGGCTTCGTCCTCTCTGATCGCGCAGTCCAGTATTATCTCCAGAACCTCGATGAGATGGGGTTTACCCGGAAGGTCGGGAACCGTGGGCGTGTCCTGACGAGCCTTGGGATCGCAGAGACCGAGAGCGCACTCGTCGGGGACCGGATAGGTTTTGTCATCTCAAAACTCGAAAGGCTTGCCTTCCGGAGCAGCCTCAACCCTGAGACCTGTACCGGTGATGTCGCATACAATCTCTCGTATGTGAAGGATGAGGATCTGGATCTCGTATCGAAAGCCTGTGATGAGGTGATCAGAGAGATGCTTGGGTTCTTTGGAACCTATACCTTCATCGACACCGATCCCAGAATACCCAAAGGACATACCGGCCTTCTGACAATTTGCAGTATCACGATGGACGGTGTCCTGCAGCATCATGGAATACCTGTCAGAATGGCGTATGGCGGGTGCCTCAGCGTCAATAAGACCGTGGCTGAAGGTTTCACCCATCTCATCGGCTATAAGGGCTCGACCGTTGATCCTCTCCAGCTCTTCATATCAGCGCAGATGACCTCGATCGGAGAATATTGCAGGACAAAAAAAGGTATCGTCCTTGCAAATGTCAGAAATATCCCAACAGTTGCAGTTCCTGAGGCGACGGTACTGATGAGAGCCCTTCAGTCAAATGGATTTGAAATACCTGCCGCCATAGGATCGGGCATCCTTGGCATTCCGGGAGATCCCTATCAGTCTTCGATCGTCAGTTATAGTGGTATGAACCTGATTGCGCGTGTTGCTGAATGCGGCATCAGAATGAAGACCGAGATTGGTGCCGGGACCATCCCGATATCACGGGTTCTCTGAGTTCAGATCCATGTGATCCCGCCATCTCCCTCCTCCTCATCCCTGACAGGAGATGCCTGCTTCTTCTTCACTTCCCTCTCCTCATGGCGGGACTCCGACTCTCCCTTCACCTGAATTGACCCCGATTTACCAAAATATGCAGAATCATCCGGTCTTCTGACCCGGGAAGCCGAAGATCCCTTCCCCATCAGTACATCATCGCGAGGCTGCGAGGTCTGGCTTTTAATTGAGAACATATCTTTTTCATCGATTGCAGCATCACGGGGCCGGGAGAAGTGTGTCTTCAACGCGACTGCCTTCGCCTCAAAGGATCCGTCCCTGGCCTGTACCATCGGGCTTAATGAGATGGATGCGGTATCAGTCCTTCCTTTCTCGACCGGGTGACCCTTCATCCGGAAAGAACCGGCATCCATCGTCCGATCATTTGGGGATATCGGGCCTTCGATCCGCTCCTGCCGTGAGATGTCGGCGACCTCGCCCGCCTGCCGCCGGGGGAGGGTGAGTTTTCTCCGGTCATCTCCACCCCCCCGTTGAGGCACCTGGATTTCGTCAGGGATCTCCTGATCATTCCGTTCTGGTGCAGAAATCCAGTTGGCATCATCATCCGGCATCGGATACTGCTGTACATCTGCCAGAGGCTGAGAGGGTAAAGGAGTCTCCCTGGCCGGCTCGGGGATCCACTCCTGGACAGGCAGCTCTTCCTCGTCCTCCTCAGCATGATGAAGGAGTGCCGCCCTCTCAGCCCTCTCCCGGGCTTTTCTTTCAAGCTCTGCCTTCTCCTTTGATAACCCCTCCTGCCGCTCCCTCTCTTCACGCTCCTCCTCGATATAGATGTCCCGCATCTCTTTGATCTCATTGATTCGTGGGATATTTTTGATACCTGCGAGCACGATGATGACACCGACATATTTTGTGGAGAGGACGGGGTAGTCTCCGGCACGCATCTCAAGGCCGGCGATGCTGCGGTCCACCCACTTGCGGACATTCTGAAACCCCTTCATTGATATCTCGTCACTTGGTCCGGCGATCAGGACGAGGGCCTTGTTCGCACTGGTGAGATCACAAGGAACAGATATCTCCTGATAAATTGCCCGCTTGGAGAGCTCAACGATACGGGCGGCCCGTTTATGCCCGTCTTCGTACACATTGTATCCTTTTGTAAACCGCCTGAGAAAACCGAAGTTATCACGGGGAACCAGCTCGGTGGCATATCCGATCGCGGCCATCCCCATCCCTTTGAGTGTATTAAGCACCTCACCTGCATCAAGGACAACTTCAGCAACAGGCTTCCCGTTTTCAACGAACTCTCCGGCGCGGAGAAGCAGTCCAAACCGGCGTGCCAGTCGTTCATTAAGGATGTTGTTCCGGTCACGGGGGTTCAGGGTGAAACCATCGATCCTCTCCTCTGGTATCTCTTCTTCGGCATCGCCTGAATGCTGGTCATCCGTTGTCCTCTCGAGGCGGAGCATCTCGGTTGCGATCTTCTTATACCATGTCTCATTATCGAAGAGGATGCACCCGTCAACGACACCCTCGATCATCTCGATCTGATCGGCAGCCCGGGCCGCGACCATCTTCCCCTCACTCCTGAACGGGAGGGTGAGGATCACAAAGACCGGCTCAAAAAAAGATCCCCGTATCTTTTCGACGATCAACGGGACGGAATGTGCAAGCTTTCCGCCAAGACCTGTGCAGATGACGATGGCGTCAATCTCGATTGTATTGCATCGCTGGATGTGGCCAATAACTTCGGCGATGTCAAGGATCTCACTCTCTTTACCAGAACTGCTCACATGAAGTGATGGCAGGACAATCCGCTGCGTATGCGGGATGGTGCGGAGATTATTGATACTCTCATAATCGGTATCGATAGCTATCGCTTCGATACTGTGAGTACCACTCCTCCGATCATGATCGGCAAGTACATCTGCGATTCGTGATCCTGCTCCCCCAAGTCCGATGATAAGTGCCTTCATGGTTTGTATCCGATCAATGCGCAGTGGTTGATTGCCTTCTTTCCAAAGCAGTAGTACCTTGATATTAACGCGAAGGCTTAAATCTTTTCAGTCCGAGTCAGATTCCGCTCGTTCCCTTCCCAGGCAGTAATTCCAACCTTTTTCCTTCTCTTTCTGTATTGTTGGAATGTAGAGCAAGGTCAAATGATAATTTTTATAAGCATGTGTGAGTAACTTACTCATTAAGGTGAATTACCTTGAGCTATGGAATTGAATTTGTGCCTGGAAACCTCTCTGTCAAGCAGGTAGTTAACTACTGCAAACTTGCAGAGACGAAAGATATCGACTATGCCTGGATCACCAACCACTACAACAACCGCCACTGCTACCCAATTCTTGGAGCCATCGCGGCAGCAACAACCGAGCTGAAGGTTGGTCCCGGTATCATGAACGCCTTTACCGACACCCCCGCGGCAATGGCATCGTTCATCTGCACCTTAAACGAGATCTCAGACGGACGGGCAATTATGGGCATCGGACCTGGTGACCTGTCTACCCTCCCAAAGCTTGCAATCGACCCCTCAAAGCCTGTTACCCGCCTTGCAGAGGCTGTAACCCAGATCAAAGCCCTCTGCGCAGGTGAAGAAGTCAAGAAGCAGGGTCTTGAGTTCTTCGACTATGATGGTGCAAAACTCACCGGTGTCCAGCTCCCCGGCAAGAAGGGCATCCCGATGTACATCGGTGCACAGGGTCCAAAGGTCCTTGAGCTTGCAGGAAGCGTCGGAGACGGTGCACTCATCAACGCATCAAACCCCAAGGACTTCGATGTCGCCATCCCGATCCTGAAGGCCGCAACTGAGAAGGTTGGCAAGAAGGGATTCGATATCGGTGCCTACACCGCAATGTCCATCGACATGAACGAGAAGAAGGCGCGCAATGCAGCAAAGATTGTTGCAGCATTCATCGCAGCAGGTTCACCAACACCACTCCTTGAGCGGCATGGACTTGACCTGAACAATGTTGCAAAGATCAAGGAAGCCCTCTCCCGCTTCGACTTCAAGACCGTCGGCGGTCTCGTCGGCGATGGTGAGATCGATGCATTCACCATTGCAGGCACCCCTGATATCGTCAAACAGAAGTGCGAGGACCTGACCAAATCCGGTGTCACCCAGATCATCTTCGGATCCCCACTCGGACCCGACATGGTCAACTCCATCCGCCTCCTCGGCAAGTACGTCGTATAAGTGCGGAACAGACCAACATCTTTTTTTTCGGCAGACTTTTCTATAAAATCGTTGATATTATAGATTGTGCCCTACTTCTCAGAGGACGTCATCCGATCCAATGGCGCAACGATACTCTATCGGAGAGAGGATGCGACGGGGATATCCTGCAGGATAAGCCCGGTTCGTGGTGTCCGGGATATCAATCCGGCTTCATCACTCCTTCAATACCGGGATGAGGTTTTGGACTGCCCGTTCTGCCGATCACGGATCTTTTCCAGAACAGAGCCGTTTGATGATGGCGACTGGATCACCCGTGGCGAGAGTGTCACCTTCCCAAATCTCTATCCCTTTGCAGATCGCCATACCGTGACGGTGATTACACGGGCTCATATGGTTGAGAGCTTTACCAGGGAGCAGATCTCTGATGCCCTCATCGCATCTGCATCCTCACTTGAGAGCTATTTGGGCTACCCGTCAATCAACTGGAACTTCCTGCCTTCTGCCGGTGCAAGTCTCCTGCATCCCCATCTTCAGGGGGTGGCTGACGCTTTTCCAACCTCTCTCTGCAGGCTCTACCTTACTGCCTCAAAAAACTCCCCGTCCGGCAATTACTGGAGGACGATCCGGGAGACCGAGGAGGGGGGACCCCGGCACCTCTTCGGCGATGAGATCCTCTGGTACGCAAACCCTGTTCCGATCGGCGAGTGCGAGATCCGCGGACTTCTCCCGTTCCGGGAAGTATCTGATCTCCCTCATTATGCAGACGAGATTGCAGATGGCATCCTGAGAATCATCCGGCTCTTCCACTCGTTTGGATCAGTCGCCTTCAATATGGGGATTCTCTTTGGAAAAAATGGAGGCGTTCATGATGGAATGCATGCCTTCTGCACTCTCATCGCCCGTATAAACCCAAATCCTGATTCGATCAGCGACTCTGCATTCATGGAACGGATACACCGCGAACCGGTCGTGATGACGCTACCCGAGGAGATCAGGACTGCTTCTCTCTTCTGACTTTATCATTGGGAACATGAATCAGAAAGCGGGCGCCTTCTCCTTCCCGTCCCGCTTCCTCTATTGAGATAGAGGTGATCTCGAGGATCTCTTTTGAGAGGAAGAGCCCAAGGCCGGTATTTCTGCCAAACCCCCTCTCAAAGAGCCTCTCTCTGAAGTTTTCCGCAATGCCGGCGCCATCATCGGTGACCGATATCACCGACTCATCCTCGCAGATATGGTACCGTATGGTTATTGTTGTCACCCCTCCACCGTGGCGCAGAGCGTTTTCAAAGAGGCTGAAGAATACCTTCTCGAGCATCGGATCGGCGAAGACCTGGAAACAGCCTTCCTGAACATCCAGGGTGATGGTATCTGACCCGATCAGTGAAAAGGCCTTCAGGGCAACATCCCTGATATCAAACCAGCCCGGCTCCTCCCCTCCGAGCCCTTCATAATCGCTGGTAAAAGTAATCTGATCCTGGATCCGTTTTGTTGAACGGAGTATCGTATTGAGATATTTCTTCTCATCGGTGCCATCCGGGAGCAGCTCATCAAGGAAGGTGGCATTCCCAAGAAGTACCGTCACCTCATTGAGGATATCATGCCGGGTGATCCCTGAGAGGAGGTTTAACTTGCGATTTGTGAAGAGGAGTGCCTTCTCGACTTTCTTGCGCTCCTCCACCTCCCCGAGTGCCTGATCACGCATTGACCGGGCCCTCACAATCTCGTGGCCCAGCTCGGTGATATCCTCGATGATGATGATGGCAAGGACGCCATCAGTCCGGTCCTGCCGGATCACCGAGGTATGCTGTAACCGCATCCCGCCGTCCGGAAGAGGACATGGAATGAAGGGGGCATTGAGCTGCGAGGAGAAGACTGCAGGCGGTCCCCCATCAAGGACCTGCTCAATACGATACCGATACCTCGGTGCATCCAGATGCGGGTAGATGCGATCAAGGTGCTCGCCGACCATCTCCTCAGTGCTCCGTCCGCTCCATCCGGCGATCGTTCTGTTCCAGAGGCGGACCTTCTTCTCATCATCGATGATACAGACTCCGACCGGAAGGAGATCCACAAACTGGTTGAGCGGTCGAATAAACTCTGCAATACTCATACAGCGGCCCCTCTCAATCCTGTGCCTCCTGTATCTTGCGGACCAGGATGTCAAGAGATCTGCCGCCCATGATCAGGAGGATCTTCCCCTCGATATTGAGATTATGAATGAACATCCGGGTCTGGGCAACGATGATATTCTCACGCTGGTCACTTCCGGCCTCTTGGATGAGCCGAGCCACCGGCTCCTCGCTATATGATGGGAGGGTATAGATCAGCCGTGTGCCAAGGATGTTTGTAATCGATCCCATCACTCCGTTGATGAGGATATTTCCCACCTCCATGAGGGTCTCGGCATGAATCGAGTGGAAATGTGCAAGTGATCCGCTGTGGTCCGGCTCATCACCGGTGATCGCGGCAATCAGGATATCCGCGCTATTCGCCGGGAATATGGAAAAAGCAGTTCCTGTGAAGGCACCCTCGAAACCAAGCCGTACTGCTGCATACTGCTCCTCACCAAGCACGGCTTCTATCTCCGTATACTGGTCTCCTCTGATGAGGTGGATAACCGGTATGGAGAGTTCTATTCTCGACCCGGTCATCTCGGAGAGGATCCCTGCCGCCTTGCCGACACCGATGTTCACCAGTTCCCGAAGCGCGTCCAGCTCATCTGTATTGAGATCCATGGTCACTCTCCGGGGTGGAGCAGCAGCCTGATAGCCGGGATCAGCTCGTCGGCCCGTGCCGGCTTGTTCAGGAATGATGAAGCACCAAGCCGGATACAATTCTCCCGTGTTGCGTCCTGGATATCTGATGTCAAAACGATAACAGGGATGGCTATCTCCTTCTCCCTGATGGCAGTGAGAAACTCTGTTCCGTCCATATCGGGCATCAGGAGATCGACGATGATGATATCCGGTCGCTCTTCTTCGATCAGATGCAGGCCAACACGCCCGTTATTCGCTTCGATGCACACGAACCCCTCGTTTTTGAGGGTCTTTCTGATGATTGTACGCTGAAAGGACGAATCGTCGATGATAAGGACAGTGGTCATCTGGATCACAGGTACAGATTACAGCCCTCTTCCTGATAATACTGATGATAAATCGCCGGAAAAAAAAGTGATGGTTGGTTTATTCGGGCTTGCTGATGAGCTTCGTCTTGGAGACGAGGACGCCGTCCTTCTTGTGGGGCTTACGGAGGACGCTGTCGCCAGCCTTCTCAAGCTCACGTGCCTCTTCACAGAGGAGTGAGGCATGGCGCATCATCTCGTGTGCCGAGGTGATGATTGGGATGTACTTCTCCCATTCCTTCGTCATGAAACAGCCCTTCACGGTAACTGCTGCAACTCCCTGTGCAATCTCGTATGCTGCACGTGCCTTTGCATGTGCGTAGGGGTTGACAAATTCGCCATCGACTGCCTTGTCGGCGGTCATGACGATCTTTGGAAGGACGAGGTCCGCTCCCTTCTTGCCTGCCTTCACCTGGTCAATGACCTCGTCAAGTGCCACCTGGAGTTTGGTGAATGCACCGGTCAGTGCGAGGACCTTGATAAGGTTGCCATTGAAGTCTGCCATCTCGACGGGGTCGAGGAACTCACGGCGGGCACCGATCATGGAGTCTGCCTTCATGATGATGTAGCCGAAGTTGCTTGCCTTCAGTTCTTCGAACTTCTCTTTCTTTGATGTGATGTCATCGGTGATGACAACAACGGGGATACCTGCCTTTGCAAGCTCCTCACGGGCACCGGTTGGTCCTGGAAGGATACCATTTGGTGAGACGACGACACAGAAGTCAGGTCCCCATGCCTTCATGTTGGAGACGACACGGTCGATGTCCTCGGTCTGCATCTTTGTTCCGGATGTTGCCATGAAGCTTTCCATGTCTTCACGGTCTGCACGCTCGTCGAGGAGAAGCTCAGCCATGACACCGCAGGCGATGTTGCCGAGTTTTGCTATGCCTACTTTTACTACCATTGATATTGCACCTCTCAAAAATTTGAGAACACATCTCTTTTGATAAAAAGGCATATAAACATTTTGAAATATTTCTCTCCTGCCTTCCGCTCCGGTGCTGTTAACGTAAGTTGTTTAAACGAATGGGGTGAATATAGTACATTAATGAAAGAAGGTCTTCTTACCGAGCGGCAGAAAGAGGTTCTCAGGTACAGGAAACAGGGCCTGACCCAGCAGCAGATTGCAGATGCGATCAAAACCTCAAAAGCAAATGTCTGCACCATCGAAAAATCTGCGGTGGAGAACATTCGAAAGGCCCGGGAGACCCTTGACTTTGTCAATACTCTTGATGCAGAGGAGCTCTGCACACTTGATGCCGACGATGATCTCTTCAAAGCGGTCCATACAATCTATCGGGAGGCTGAGAAGATCGGGATAAAGGTCAGGTATGATTCGGTCACGCTCATGAACAGGGTCAGGACCCAGAACCCCGAGAAGATACATGCCCGGCACATTCACGACAGTATCCGGGTCTATATAAATACAAAAGGGGATCTCTTCTTTGAATGAACCCGGCGCAATTGTATGAATTTGTGTCCTTCTCTTTTCAACAGTACGTTTATAATCTCTTCCCTTCTATAGTATAGGAAGCCGAATCAGGCTTTCACAGGTGAGGGGCTGTCGCCTCAAAAACCGGGTGAAGAGAGTATCATTCTGCTGCCACGTGTGGCGCAGGCTGATGAGTTCTGCGATATCGCAGACGAGATGACCATTGCAGGTCTGATTGAACGCGCCGGGCGAACGTGAAAACGAGCCCACTTTCTGCATAGCCGGAAAGCGCGTCCGGGTCAGGAACTCTTACACGAGACTGGTACGCCCGATTCGGGTGCAGGAGAGATCGGAAGAAGTGGAGTTATTTCATCTCCGAATCGGAGATGTGCATCTTCAGCAGATACCGGTATCAACCGCATACTACCTCATACATTGGTGTTCCGACCACAGTATCCCGTATAATCTTCCAAAAGTTGATTAGACGGTGCAGAGCGGGCATACGCCCTTGATAGAAAGATTGAAGGATTGAAGAATACATGCCGAAGATTAACAGGCCACGTTATGGTTCACTCGCATTCAGCCCACGGAAACGTGCACGAAGCGAAGTTCCGAAATACAAATCCTGGCCGAAGTACACTGGAAAACCGGTTTTGCAGGGGTTTGCAGGATATAAAGTTGGCATGACCCATGTCATCATGGTCGATGATCACAAATCCAGCCCCAGTGAAGGGAAGGACATTATGATCCCGGTGACGGTCGTTGAGATCCCGGCGATGAAGGTCGCCGCCATTCGTGCGTACCGGAAGGATACCTATGGGAAACACCCGATGACAGAAGTCTGGGCCGAATCTCTCAATGAGAACCTCTCCCACAGGATCACGATGCCGAAGAACCATGATCGCCAGGCGGCACTGCAGGCGATCAACGACGCAGTTGCAGCAGATTCCGTCGTCGAGTTCATGCTTCTGATGCACACAACCCCCGAGGTCGTCTCCGGCATCCCAAAGAAGGTCCCTGATCTGATGGAGATACGCATTGCCGGCGGCTCTGCTGCTGAGCGGTTCGCCTATGCTCAGGAACTGCTTGGGAAAGAGGTGGACTTTGCCTCCATCATGAAGGAAGGTGCATACGCCGATATCACCGCCGTCACCACCGGGAAAGGAACCCAGGGTGCAGTGAAGCGGTGGGGTATCAGCATCAGGAAGCGGAAACACTCCCGTGGAAAGAAGAAGCGCCATATCGGTACACTTGGTCCATGGACTCCCCACCATGTCCGCTGGCAGGTGCCAAACGTCGGTCAGATGGGGTACCAGCAGAGGACCGAGTATAACAAGCGGATCATCAGGATCGGAGAGAACGGGGAAGAGATCAACCCGGAAGGTGGTTTCCTCCACTACGGCCTTGTCAGGAACAATTATGTCCTGATTAAGGGATCAATCCCCGGTCCTGTAAAGCGTATCATCCGTATCCGCCCGGCAATCCGTCAGGGAGATCATGAGGTACGTGTTCCAGCCGTTGAATACGTCAGCCTTGAGAGCAAACAGGGGTGAACCAGAGATGAAAGCAGCAGTAAAAACACTTGACGGCTCGCCTGTAAAGGAGATCGATCTTCCGGCAGCCTTTGAGACGCCATACCGGCCGGATGTTATCAAGCGGGCGGTCCTGGCACTGCAGAGCACCCGCTATCAGGCACATGGTACAGATCCCCGTGCAGGAATGCGGACATCCGCAGCAAGCTGGGGATCAGGAAGGGGCGCAGCCCAGATCCCACGGGTCAGGAACGGGTCACGTGCTGCCCGTGTTCCACAGGCCCGTGGAGGACGTGCATGCCACCCGCCGGTGACAGCAAAGATCCTTGTTGAGAAGATCAACAAGAAAGAGAAGATTCTTGCTATCCGCTCAGCCATTGCAGCAACGACATCCGCTGATCTCGTCAGGGGACGTGGACATGTCTTTAATGACGATGTCATCTGTGTTGTTGAGGATGCATTTGAGAACCTTACCCGGACATCCGAGGTCATCTCGGTCCTTGAGGCCTTCGGCATCATGGATGATGTCAACAGGTCGAAACTGAGCAAAAACCGAAAGCCCGGTCGCGGAAAGCTCCGTGGAAGGGGATACAAGCAGAAGAAGAGTGTCCTTATCGTCACCTCGTCGACCCCCCTCCGTGCAGCGTCTAACCTTCCAGGTGTCGATTCTGTCACCGTTGGTGAACTGAATGCAGAGCACCTTGCTCCAGGGACGCATGCAGGAAGGCTTACCCTCTGGACCGAGGCGGCACTGCAGAGACTCCCGGAGGTGAAATGAGAATGGTTCTACATCATCCATCAGTAACTGAGAAAGCCATGGCGACACTGGAACGTGAGAACAAGCTCATGTTCATCGTCCGGAAAGAAGCGAACAAGGAGACCATCCGGCGTGAGATCGAGAAGACCTTCGGAAAGACTGTCTCCGATGTCCGAACCCTGATGACAAGCAAAGGAACCAAGAAGGCTATCGTGAGCTTTGAAGATGACAAAGCCGCTGAAGAGATATTAAGCCGCCTTGGCATCGTGTAGGTGAGTTGAGATGGGACATAGAATCAGCAGTCAGGCGCGCGGTAAAGGCGGTCCGACCTACCGGGCACCGTCACACAAGTATAAAGCAGCACTCCGCCATGCGGGCAGGAGCGATCAGACCGTTCGGGGAACGATCATCGGTATTGAACACGACCCTGCACGCCACACACCGATCGCCCTTGTCAGGCTTGAGAGTGGTGAGAAGATCTACCTTCTCGTCACCGAAGGCATGGGTCTTGACGATGTCGTCGAGTGGGGCCCTGAGGCTGTTGTGCGAAACGGAAACACACTCCTTCTGCGGGATATCCCGACAGGAACAGCGGTCTGCAACATCGAGGCACGTCCAAATGACGGTGGAAAATTTGTCAGGGCAAGCGGTGTGCAGGCACTGGTCATCGGTAAATCCGAGGGCAGGGTTGGTGTCAGAATGCCAAGCGGCTCAGCAAAATGGTTCAATGACCACTGCCGCGCCACCATCGGCATCGTCGCCGGCGGCGGACGTGGTGAGAAGCCACTTGTCAAGGCAGGAAAGGTCTTCCACAAAGTCAGTTCACAGGCGACGCGCTGGCCTCGTGTCCGTGGTGTTGCAATGAACGTCATCGATCACCCGTTCGGTGGCGGTGGACACCAGCACCCCGGAAGGCCAAAGACGGTCTCTCGTGGAACTCCGCCTGGCAGAAAGGTTGGCCATATAGCTGCCCGAAGAACAGGATGTAAGAGGTGATCTGAGTTATGGCAAAGAAACAGATTAAGAGAATGCCGAGGCGGCGTGAGGAGTTTACCTATCATGGGTATACCATTGGCGCTCTTCAGGAGATGTCGGTGGAAGACCTTCTCCCGATCATGCCGTCCCGTGCACGAAGAAAGATGCAGCGGGGACTGACACGCGATGAGCAGAATCTCCTTGAGAAGGTCCGCTCCGGTGAAGAGAAGATCAGAACCCACAGCCGTTCGATGATTATCCTCCCGGAGATGGTTGGACGAACCATCGATATCTACAATGGAAAAGAGTTCCAGAGTGTTGAGATCCCGGTTGAAGGAGTCTTCCACTACCTCGGTGAGTTTGCCCTGACGAGGAGGAGAATCTCCCACGGAAGTGCCGGTATCGGTGCAACCCGGTCGAGTAAATACGTTCCACTGAAGTGATCTCCATGGCACGAACAGGATATAGTATGAAGGTAGAAGGCGACAACGTCGTGCGTGCCAAGGCAAATGAGCTTCACTGCTCCCCCAAACACGCCATCGAGATCGCCAGTTTCATCAGGAACAAAAACGTCGATATCGCAATTGCCTATCTCCAGGAGGTTGTGGCAAAGAAGAAAGCCATCCCATTCCGGCGCTTTAAGCGGAATGTCGCGCACCAGAAGAGCCTCACTGGTGTTGTCTGCCAGGGTCGTTTCCCGGTGAAGGCATCACAGGAGTATATCCGGCTTCTCAACTCACTGAAGAAGAACGCCGAGTATGCAGGCCTTGCAGCCGACAGCCTCGAGATTGTCCACTCCGCCGCAAAGCGGGGAAGGGCAATGAAAGCCATCTTCCCCCGTGCAATGGGGCGTGCAACCCCCAAGGCGCGTGAGAGCGTCACCATTGAAGTCATCGCAAGGGAGGTCGAGGAATAATGTCAGCAGAGAAGAAGTTTGTCGAGGAAGGCGTCCGGAAGGTTCGTGTTGAGGCGTTCCTGACAAAAGAGCTGAAGAGAGCCGGATACGGGGGGATGGATATCTTCAGAACCCCGATCGGCACCCAGGTAACGATCTTTGCTGAGAAGCCCGGTATCGTCATCGGGAAGGGCGGTAAGCTCGTCCGGCAGATCACCACCGATCTTGCAACCGAATACGGGATTGAATCTCCACAGGTTGAGGTCCAGCAGGTTGCAAATCCAAACCTCAATGCACAGATCCTTGCAGAGAGGCTTGCAAATGCCCTTGAGCGCGGCTGGTACTTCAGAAAGGCTGGAACGAGCGTCATCCGCCGTGTCATGGACTCTGGTGCCCTCGGGTGTGAAGTTGTTATGTCAGGAAAACTGACCGGCTCACGATCCCGTGTACAGAAGTTCGTTGAAGGATACATCAAACACGCAGGAGAGCCCGCTGTCAGTCTGGTTGAGACCGGATATGCGGTTGCGATCAAGAAACTTGGCACCATTGGTGTTCAGGTCAGAATCATTCCACCGGGCGCACAGCTCCCTGATCAGTTTGAGATAGTCCCACCGAAGGAAGAACCCCCGCAGCAGGATGTTGTTGTGGAGGAAGTCAGTGATATCGGTGAGGATATTGACCGCGAACTTTCGACCATCTCCTCACCTGAAGACAAATATGAGCGGGAGGAACTCTGATGGCAATATTTCGTGCGCGTGAAGTTGCCCAGTTCTCTGACGTTGAACTGGTTGAACAGAAGAGCAAGCTTCGGACAGAACTGATCCAGCAGTATGGCAAGGTCAGTGCTGGCGGTGCCCCGGACAATCCGGGACAGATCCGCGAACTCCGAAGGACCATCGCCCGGATATTAACCGAGCAGAACAAGAGAAAACGTGTATGATCACGCCCGGAAACGTTCTCCGTCATGAATTTGTCGGCCTGAACGTTCTGGTCGTCCATGCCAGTAACCCTGCCCAGAAGGGTATCTCCGGTCTCATCGTCGATGAGACGAAGAACATGATCATCATCCAGACACCCGCTGGATTAAAGCATGTTCCGAAGAAACATAGTATATTCCGGGTTACCCTCCCGGACAGGGTGCAGGTGGAGCTCATCGGGTCGACCGTCATCGGTCGGCCTGAGAAGCGGATCACCATGCGCATCAGACAATAGAGGGTTGTTAATGGCACGAAACATTGGGTTAAATGTTGCACCTCCAGAACATGAGTGCAACGAAGATGATTGCCCGTTTCATGGCACTTTGCCGGTGCGCGGCCAGGTGATTACCGGCAAAGTCGTGAGCGAGAAGATGAAAGGGACTGTTGTGGTTCAGCGTGAGTATCTGCACTTCATCAAGAAGTATGACCGGTACGAGAAGCGCTCCTCCAAACTCCATGCCCACCTCCCCGCCTGCCTTCATGTGAAGGTTGGCGACGAGGTCAGGGTTGCCGAGTGCAGACCCCTGAATAAAACGACGAATTTCGTCGTTGTTGAGGTGAAATCCGCATGAAAGCACTGGGTTCAAAGATACCCCGCGCGCTTCAGACAGGATCGCGTATGATCTGTGCGGACAACACCGGTGCGCGTGTCGTCGAGATCGTCTCGGTTGACCGGTATCATGGTGTGCGAAGGCGCCAGCCGAAACTCGGTCTTGGTGATCTCGCTACCGTCTCGGTCAAGAAAGGGACCCCGGACATGCGCAAGAAGCTCGTCAAGGCAGTTGTAGTACGGCAGAAGAAAGAGTTCAGAAGGCCAAACGGTCTCCGTGTATCATTTGAGGAGAATGCAATGGTACTCGTCAACGAGAGTGGCGACCCCCGTGGGACAGAGATCAAAGGTCCGGTAGCCCGTGAAGTAGCGGCTCGCTACCCAAAGATCGCGTCCATGGCGACGATCATCATCTGAGGTGTCCTATGGTGCGAATTGCAAGCAGTCAGCCAAGAAAACAGAGGAAGATCCGGTACAATGCACCAAATCATGTCCGGGGCTCATTCCTCCACGCGATGCTCTCACCCGAACTTCGTGAGAAGCACAGCCACAGGCGCGTCAGAGTGGTTACCGGGGATACCGTGAAAGTACTCAGGGGCGAGCACGCCGGGTCGACAGGTGTTGTCGATGGCGTCGATCTGAAGCGTATGACGATTCAGGTCCATGGTGTCACTGTCAGGAAGGCAGATGGAACAGAGGTTGCGCGGCCTGTGGATCCCTCCAACGTCATGATCACCAGGCTGAACCTGAAGGATGAGAAGCGCGCAGAGCGAATCGGGGTGAAGGAATAATGGCACATGTAAAGAGAATAGTTGCGCCGGAGTCCTGGGGCATCGGACGGAAAGTCAGCAAATATGTGACTGCCCCTGCACCCGGTCCGCACAATGCCGGTGCGCTCCCGATTGGGGTCTGGATGCGCGATAAGATGGGCTTTGCCAGGAACATGAAGGAGATCAAGCAGATCCTCCATGACCGTCAGGTCATTGTGAACGGCGCCGTCTGCACCGATCCACATATCGGTCTGGGTGTCTTTGATATCATCTCCTTCCCGCGTCTTGGAAAGCACTATATCATGCTCCTTGACAAGAGCGGCAGATTTGCCTCCTCAGAGGTTACTGCGGATGCAGCACAGGTACGGCTCTGTAAGGTCAACAACAAGACCGTCCTGCCTGGCGGCCGGATCCAGCTCAACCTCCTCTATGGAGCAAATCTCATTGCGGAAAATACATACCGCCCAAAGGACTCGATCATCCTGACACTTGGTGTCGATGGCCAGCCACGATTTGAGATCCGCGACCACTTCCCCTACGCCGTCGGCAACGTTGCGATGGTCGTCGGTGGACAGCACTCGGGACGGGTTGCACGGATTCGTTCGGTCATACCGGTTCCAGGCAGTGTGCCAAACCGTGTCAGCCTTGAGGATCTCCAGAATGGTGAGGTCTTTGAGACGATCGAGCCGTACATCTTCATGGTAGGAAAGGACGAGCCAGCCCTTGATATCTGGGGGATCACGGTATGACAGGGATGCAGCAGCTCTATGTCGATAAGATCGTCGTCCATATGAGTGTTGGTGAGAGCGGAGATAAGCTCATCAAGGGAGAGACCCTGATGACGGAGATCTGTGGCGGAGCAAAATCTGTCCGGACCATCGCCAGGCGCACTGTTCCGGCATTTGGTCTCCGGAAAGGCCAGGTCATGGGCTGTAAGCTCACCCTCAGGGGAGAAGCAGCCGAGTCCTTCCTTGAGACATCACTTGCCATCATTGAGAAGAAGATCTCACTCCACCAGTTTGATCAGAACGGGAACTTCGGCTTTGGAATCGAAGAACACACCGATTATCCAGGCCAGTCGTATGATCCGCAGATCGGTATCTATGGTATGGATATCAACGTGGTCATCGAGAAGAAAGGCGTCCGGATTGCACGCCGGTCTGCACAGAAGAAGAAGCTCCCGACAAAACAGCATGTCCGCAGGGATGAAGCTGTTTCGTTCATGAAAGAGCGGTTCAACGTCGAGGTGGTTGAATAATGGCAGCACAGGGAAAGACCCCTCAGAAGAAAGCTTCCTACGGGAGCAACGAATGCAGAATGTGCGGCCGCAAGCAGGGACTTGTCCGTCGATACCATATCATGTTCTGCCGGCAGTGCTTCCGCGAGTGGGCACCTACGATGGGCTTTAAGAAGATGAACTAGGTGGCCGGATTATGACACAACAGAATGTAATTGCCGATGCGATGAGCGCCATTAAAAATGCCGGTGATGCAGGAAGGCTTGAGGTGACGGTTGAACCAGCATCCAGGCTCTTTGGTGCAATGCTTGGCATCATGCAGGAGAACGGGTACATCGCAGGGTTTGAGTATATTGATGATGGCAGGGGTGGACAGTTTAAAATCCAGCTCTCCGGCCGTATCAACAAATGTGGAGCAATATCGCCCCGGTTCTCAGTAAAGATGGAAGACATGGAATCATGGGAGACACGGTACCTTCCTGCCAAAGGATTTGGCATTCTGATGCTTACCACCTCACAGGGTGTCATGGCACATGAACAGGCCAGAAAGGCAGGGATCGGCGGCCAGCTCGTCGGATACGTCTACTGAGGTGCACTGACAATGGTACACAGTAGTATGAAGATTGAGATCCCGTCGGATGTCACCGTCTCAAAGGAAGAGGATCGTATCGTTGTGAAGGGGCCCAAAGGCGAACTTCAGCGGACGATGTTCTATCCCGGGATCACCATTGCTGTTGAGGATGAGATCGTTTTGGTCTCAACACAATCGGGAAGGAAGGCCGTCCTTGCGATGGTCGGTACCTATGCCTCCCATATCCGCAATATGTGCAGAGGCGTCACCGAGGGGTATGAGCTCCGGATGAAGGTCGTGTACAGCCACTTCCCTATTCAGCTGAAGCTTACACCAGAAGTTCTCGAGATCGGCAACTTCCTTGGTGAGAAGATGACCCGTACCGCAAAGATACTTGATGGTGTCACGGTGAAGGTCGGATCCGATGAGGTCTTTGTGAGTGGAATCGACAAGGAAAAGGTGGGTAATACCGCTGCCAACATCGAGAAGGCGACAAAGATCAGAAAGCGTGATCCCCGTGTCTTCCAGGACGGCATATACAGGATAATGAAGGCGTGATCCAGATGGTTGGTATCAAGAAGCTGATTTCTGATCGCACCGCAAAGAGGGGATCATTCAAACGCCAGTGCCTTCACGCAAAGGCAAAGCTGAAGGATGTCTGGCGGAGACCCCGTGGTGGTCAGAGCAAACAGCGCAAGCAATACAAAGCAAAGGGCCGGATTCCGGCACCTGGATTTGCAGGACCGGTTGCTGTCAGAGGGTATCACCCGTGCGGGCTCCCGGAGACTCTGGTACAGACTCCATCGGCACTCGCAGCCCTTGACCCAAAGGCCACAGCGATTCGGATCGGTGGCACAGTCGGAACGAAGAAGCGGATGGTTATTCAGGCACAGGCCCTTGAGGCAGGATTCAAGGTTCTTAACCTGAGGGCAGTTGTCGTTGAAGAGGCCGCGGCAGATGACGAGGTGGCTGACGATGAGTGATCTCAGCACACAGAAGCGGATAGCAGCGGCAGTCCTCAAATGCGGAGAGAACAGGGTCTGGTTTGATCCTGAACAGCTCGGTGATATCGAGTCTGCAGTCTCACGCGAGGATATCCGTGGGCTCATCGACGAGGGGGCAATCAGGGCGCACCAGAAGAAGGGTGTCAGCCGTGGACGTGCCCGGCTCAGAATCGCAAAGCGTTCCTATGGCCACTGTAAAGGCCATGGTCGGAGGAGAGGTGCACAGGGTGCCCGAACCCCGTCCAAGAGGGTATGGATTCAGAGGATCCGGGCACTTCGTGCAACCCTTCGCGAGATGCGCGATACCGGTGTCATCGACGCCTCAGTCTACCGGAGATTCTATCGCCGGGCTGCAGGTGGTCAGTTCCGGAGTGTCTCGCATTTAAAGCAGAATATTGAACAGCAGATTGGAAAGGTGAACTGATATGGCGACAGGTGCACGATATTTCGTCCCCTTCCGGCGAAGGAAGGAGGGCAGGACAGACTACTACCAGCGTCTTCGCCTTATCATCTCCAGAAGGCCAAGGCTTGTTGTCAGAAAGACGTCCCGCCAGATCATCGTTCAGCTTGTCATTGCTGAGATGACCGGGGACAGGACACTTGTTCAGGCAACCAGCAATGAACTGAAAAAATTCGGATACACCGGATATCCTGGCAACACCCCTGCGGCTTACCTGACAGGGATGCTCTGTGCAGTCCGTGCCCAGAATGCAGGGTATGAAGGTGGAATCCTTGATATTGGTCTGAACCGGGCGACGAAGGGAGCCCGTGTCTTTGCAGTGCTGAAAGGGGCTGTTGAAGCCGGCTTTGACATCCCGCACGGTGAGGATATTCTCCCTGACGATGATCGGGTGAAAGGCATGCATATCGCTGCATATGCCCCGGAGAGGGCAGGCGGCCTTGCTGGTAATGTGGAAGAGGTGGCAGACGCCATTATGAAGGAGCTTGAGTAACATGGCATATGAACGTGTAGAATGGGTCCCTGCCACCGGCCTTGGACGAGCAGTCGCAGCAGGGGAGTTCTCATCCCTTGAAGAGGTGCTCTCAAGCGGCCGCCCGATCAAAGAGGCAGGTATCATCGATGCCTTCCTCCCCGACCTCAGTGATGAGGTACTCTCCATCGATATGATGCAGAGGATGACCGACTCCGGGAGAAGGATCAAGTTCCGGGCAGTCGTTGTCGTTGGAAACCGCGACGGATACATCGGGTATGGTCAGGGCAAGGATGTTCAGGTCGGCGCTGCGATCCTTAAAGCGATCACAAATGCCAAACTGAACATCATTAAGGTACGAAGAGGATGCGGAAGCTGGGAATGTGGCTGTGGAAACCCACACTCAACACCGATGCTCGTTGAAGGAAAGGCAGGCAGTGTGCGGGTAACCCTCAGGCCTGCACCAAAAGGTATCGGCCTTGTCACTGGTGAGATCGGGAAGAAGGTTCTTGATCTTGCCGGTATCAGGGATGTCTGGGTCATGACCAAAGGAAATACCCGGACAACCTTAAATTATGCAAAGGCAACCTATGATGCCCTGAAAGAGACAAACATGGTTCGTATCGGAGGAGGGCACCACTGATGTATGCAGTTGTGCAGGTACGTGGCACAGTAAATACCCGCCACGAGATCAAGGAGACACTCAAAATGCTCCGTCTCCATCATATCAACCATTGTGTCTTCGTTCCGGAGACCCCGGAATACCTTGGGATGATCCGCAAGGTGAAGGACTTTATCGCCTATGGCGAGGTCGATGCAGAGACACTTGAGACGATTCTCAGGACCCGGGGACGGCTGACAGGAAACAAGCCTCTCACCGATGAGTACCTGAAGAGCGCCTCGACCTATGGATCTGTTACAGAACTTGCAGAGGCACTTGCAAACGGTGAGGTCAAACTTAAGGATATCCCTGAGCTGAAGCCTGTCCTGCGGATGCACCCTCCAAGGAAGGGATATAAGACCATCAAACGGACCTTTAACCAGGGCGGAGCGCTCGGTTATTATGGTAGGGAGATCAATTCCCTTCTGTATAAGATGAGGTGAGATGTAATGCCAGTCAATAAGCGATCAAAATACCGTGGTTCACGCACCTGTGGCGGCGGTACACATAAGAACCGTCGTGGTGCAGGAAACCGTGGTGGTCGTGGAGCCGCCGGATGGCGTGACCACAACTTCACCCGCTTCCACCTTCTTGGCAAGCGTGAAGGGAAACATGGCTTCTTCAATCAGACCTCATCCGATCTCCAGGTGCTGGATATCGGCGAGATTGATCAGATGCTCCCCATGCTTGTCCTGCAGGGGATCGCACGTGACGAGGACGGTGTCATCGTCCTTGATGCCCGTGATATCGGCATCGAGAAGGTACTTGGCGGCGGACGGGTTCATCATAAGATGAACCTTACCGCAGTGGCCTTCTCTGAACGTGCAAAAGGAAAGATCGAAGAGCTCGGTGGCCAGGCTCTGGCCCTCTGATAATTTTTTGGTGACCTATGGGTGAGCTGCTGGATCGAATGGAGCCTCTGCTGGCAAAGATGCCGTCAGTAAAGGCCCCGGAGGGGCATGTCCACTTTAAAAACAAGTTATTGTGGACCGTTGCTATTCTGTTATTGTATTTTGTTCTGACAAACATACCTGTCTTTGGACTTGCACCGGACTCGATGGATATCTTCCAGTTCTATCGTGCACTCCTTGCAGGGGAGAGCGGATCTATCGTCCATCTTGGGATAGGCCCGATTGTGACCGCTTCCATTATCCTCCAGCTCCTCAAAGGCGCTGATCTCATCCCGCTTGACACATCTGATGCACGCGGACAGGTCATGTACATGGGTCTGCAGAAGATGCTCATCTTCCTTATGATCATCCTCAATGCAGCTCCAAACCTTGTCGGCGGATTTCTGCAGCCGGATCCTATCGTCGCAGCGACGCTCTTTGGAGGCTCTCTCTTTGCCGTCTCATTCCTGATCTTTATTCAGATCTGTATTGGCGGTGTCCTGATCTTCCTGATGGATGAGGTCGTGACGAAATGGGGTATCGGATCAGGTGTCGGTCTCTTCATCGTTGCGAGTGTGTCACAGGGTATCGTCAACGGGTTTTTGAACTGGAGTCCGGTTACTGATCAGTATCCTGTTGGTTTCTTCCCCCGTCTCTTTGCCATACTCTTTGATGGCGGGAATTTCCTTCAGTACTTCACCCCCAATATTATCGCCCTCATCACCACGGTTGTCATCTTCTTTGTGATCGTGTATGTTGAGTCGACCAGGATTGAGATCCCTCTTGCACATGCAAATGTCAGGGGTTCACGGGCACGTTTCCCGGTGAAACTCATCTATGCAAGTGTTCTGCCAATGATCCTTGTCCGTGTCCTGCAGGCGAATATCCAGATGTTTGGCATGTTCCTCTCGAGTATGGGCATAACCATCTTCGGGCGGTTCGATGGTCTTCAGCCGATTGATGGCATCATGTACTATCTTGCTCCCATCAACTCTCCGGAAGACTGGAACTGGTTTATGTATGATATCGCCCATGCGCCATGGGAGATCTTATTGCGTCTTGGGATCGATACCATCTTCATGGTCGTCGGTGGCGCGATCTTCGCTCTCTTCTGGGTAAAGACCGCTGGCCTTGACTCAAGCCATGTCGCACGACAGATCCAGAACAGTGGAATGCATATCCCGGGATACAGGAGGAGCCCCGCAGTTCTTGAGCGGTATCTTGACCGGTACATCCCACGGGTCACTGTCATAGGTGGTGTCTTCGTCGGTGTCCTCTCGGTTGTTGCAAACCTCTTTGGTGTCATCGGGGCAGTTGGTGGTACAGGTCTCCTCCTGGCGGTCAGTATCGTCTACCGTCTCTATGAGCAGATCGCAAGCGAACAGATCATGGAGATGTATCCGTTCATGCGTACATTCTTTGGAAAGGAGTGAATGAAGTAATGGCAGGAAAGAAGATCATCATCACAGGTGTCCCGGGTGTCGGTAAGACAACGGTGATCACCCAGGCTCTCGAGACCCTCAAGGCAGAGGGGATGGAGTACCAGAGTATCAACTTCGGATCATTCATGTTCGAGGTTGCACAGGCCGAAGGCCTGGTAGAGGATCGCGACCAGATGCGGCGGCTTGATAGAAGAGAACAGAAGCGTCTTCAGAAACGTGCCGCAGAGAAGATGGCCGAGATTGATGGAAACATCATCATCGACACCCATGCATCGGTGAAGACCCCGGCGGGATACCTCGCCGGCCTCCCCGAATGGGTGCTCACCGCCCTGATGCCAGATACAATTGTACTCGTTGAGACCGATGATGATCAGATCCTCCTCCGCCGTCTCTCTGACGCAACCCGTGTCAGGGATATGGAGGGGGCAGGTTCAATCCGTGAGCATCAGCAGATGAACCGTGCCTTTGCCGCATCATATGCGATGCTGACCGGGTGTACCGTCTCCCTTGTCACAAATGCCGATCATCTCCTTGAAGAGGGTGTCAAGGCCCTTGTTGAGGTTCTGCGGTAATTCGGAGTTGTTGTATGAAGGCCCTGAAGAAGTATGGAACATATATCGCATTCATCCTTGCATTTGGCCTGATGCTTTCATATGCGGTCGAGGGAGTTCGTAATGGTATTGCCGGGACGATTGATCTCTTCATCGGACCCCTCTCCGATACGCTCGGGGTTCCATTCTTCGCTGTCATCCTCTTTTTATCGGCTCTGACCGGACTGTACGCCTCGCTCATCCAGAAGTACACCATCGACTATGAGAAGATGCAGGAAGTACAGGCGAGGATGAAGGATTTCCAGGTGAAATTCCGGGAGGCGCAGCTCTCTGATGATGAAAAAGCCATCAAGAAGCTTGAGGCAAAGCGCGATGCAATGTTACAGGAGCAACTTGCAATGAGCCAGCAGCAGTTTAAACCGATGGCATACATCATCCTTCTGACGGTCCCTATCTTCTTCTGGCTCCTCTACCGCCTTCATGAGATGGAGATGTCAACGGCCCTGACCATGGATACGGCCATCGTCTTCCCATTTAAAGGGATCATTGCATTAAATGAGCTCGCCGTCTGGATCATCCCTGCATGGATTCTCTGGTATATGATCTGTTCACTCACCGTCAGCCAGGTAATCAGAAAAGCCCTCAATATCGGGGGCATCTGATGCGGATCACGATCAGCGGACTTCCCGGGAGTGGTACCACCTCTCTTGGAAAGGCCCTTGCCGAAGAGTTCGGGTACCGATATGTCTCGGCAGGGGAGGTATTTCGCGACCTTGCCCGTGAACGGGGTCTTGATCTCGCTTCCTTTGGCAGGCTCGCTGAAAATGACAGCTCTATTGACCGCCTGATAGATGAACGGCAGAAGGAGATTGGTCAGCAGTCTGATGATATTATCATTGAGGGGCGGCTCGCCGGGAGGATGGTCGATAACGCCGATCTCAGGATCTGGCTGATCGCAAGCCCGGAATGCCGTGCGAGGAGGATTGCGGATCGGGATATCCAGGATGGTGAGACCGCAAAAGCCGTCACCATCGAACGGGAGCGGTCAGAAGCCCACCGCTATATAACCTATTATGGGATCGATATCTCTGATCTCTCCTGGTATGATATCGTCGTCAGCTCGGAGACATTTGGGCGTGGACCCCTGGTCACTATTGTTACAACCGCGATCAGGGAACTTCTCCACCGGTAATCCCTCACGATACTTTTTTATTATACATCACCCTCTATAACGCTGAGGTCACTCCTATGGATATCGACAGGTTTGAACGCTTTGCCGCTCTTGTAACCGATCATCCGCTCATCCTCAGCACAACTGAGCGGGCGGGTGTTATTCTGACACGAAAAGAACACTGTCATTGCCCGTCATGCCCGACATATAGGGATTGTGCTGAGCGTGCCGGTGATCGTGCCTTCTGCACCATCGGAAAGAGCCGCGATGACTGTATCAGCGATGAGGAGAGGGGGTGTATATGCACCAGGTGCCCCGTCTACATTGATGTCGGGTTCCAAAAGTCATTCTTCTGCACCCGGGGGACAGAGCAGCAGCAGAGGATCCTCTCCGTCCTTGAGATGCGTGATAAGATATACTGAAAACCTTATCCACAGCCTTCCGAGTTCTCATAGATGGAAAGAACTCTCTGGCTGACCCTTTTTGAGAGCCTGGCTGTGACGAGGTCCAGAAAGACAGAGAAGAAGAGCGGTGAGAGGCAGCCGACCCCCTCGCTCTCATCCTCCATTAACCCGATGAGGTACTCGAGCTCGTCATCGGTGAGACGCGAAATTCTCCCGGCAAAATCGATCTCATCACGGGAGTAATGGTTTGCAACCGGTGGCAGGATCGACCGGTATTCGGTCCGTGCCCCTCCGCAGATGAGATCCTCACACTCGGGGGCGAGTTTTCGGAGGATTTGGATATCAAAAGGTGTCAGCTCACGTGCCATGAAGATCTATTACCTCTTCTCCCTTATCAGGGGTTCTGTCACCATGCGCCTCTGAATCTCAGGTATAGCGCCGATATACTCCGTTCCTCATTACAATAATCTCTGTTCTGTCTTCATAGAGGGCACCGTACTCCACCGTCATCTGCCCGGCCGTTATGGCGGATCTGATTGCGGCGGTATCGGTGCTTCCGGATCGATTTGCGGCATCTGCGATGAGCATCACCCCGGTGAATGCCCGGGCAGAGAGATCATTAAGCTCTCTACCGCTCTGCCTGACCATGAGAGTGTTGATATCCCGGATCGCAATCGAGGATCCAACATATTCCCGTGTATAGACTGCACCGGCAAGGATTCCGTCAGAGAAGGCGAGCGACGGACGGATGAAGGTATCCGACTTCCATGCATCCCCAATGGTTATGATCGTCTCAGGAAGAGATCCGCTCTCATAGAACTCCCTCATGATCAGGAGCCCCTCGCCAGGGGTTCGTGCGGAGAGAAAGAGCGGTTCGTCCACTGGCAGAGTACGTATTGTGGCGACAGCATCCCCGATATCCCCGGCCTCATGATAGGTGGCAATGCTGCTGACCATATATCCGCGCGTCTCTGCGGCCTCCTGAATACGGCTCATCATATCCTCCTGCTCTGCCGGAAAGAGGAGTCGTATCGCTTTCTCCTCCTTGTTTGTGTCAAGAATATCAAAGCACCGGCCGAGATACTCCTCTTTGTCGATACCGATCTGATGAAATGGTTCGGATGCCCCATCACCGATTACTGTCGTTCCGTCCGGGGAGATCACCATCCTCCCGATCAGAAGATCTCCTTCTTTGGGCTGATCATAGGTGACAGCGATCTCTGCATCAAAGAGGGTTGGAATACCGCTGCCGGAGGCAAGAGGAAGGGATGATGCGTGTTTCTGGTTGATGATCGATAGTGCGGCATCCACTCCTCTTTGGAGATCCACCATGAACCAGTCATCAGTAGAACCGCTCTCTATCCATATAGTCAGGATTCGGGGTGGTGGCCGGATCGTCCCGGCAGCTTCTGCCTCGCCAAGCCGTATCTGGCGTATCTCAAATGGATACCCCGCCTCCCTCCTCTCATTGAAGGTTACGTCTCCGAGAGCTCCTGTATAGGATCTCTCCCAGAACCACCCGGCGACACAAGAGGGTTCTCCTCCACAACCGGAGATTCGCCGTGTGAGTGTCCATGCTGCATCATATGCCTCAAGGACGAGACTCTCCGGCAGTATCCTGCCCTCCTCCTCAGGAAGAATGATCAGATCTCCCCCCTTCGGTGCAAGAATAAAAACCCCTTCTGCCAGATCAGGATTATCCTTCCGAAGTGCGATTCCCCCCTCCTCCCAGAGGAGAATGACGGGGTTTGCACCACGGCTCCTGATAGCCGAGACGATTGCCGGTACCTGCCTGTCGCCATAGATGATGAAGATCTCAGGCGGCATCGCCAGGAGTGGCCGGATAATCCCGCTGAACTCCTCATCCTCCGGATGATACACAACCATTCGTGCATCAGGAATATGGCTCTGTATATGCGCGGCATGCTCTTCTCCATCCCCGGTTGCAGGATAGATGACTGCAATATCGCGATAGTCCTTTAGAAACGGAAGCAGGTATGCTATCTCCTCCTCAAATGACGGGGTGAAACTGATCTGGTATCTCCCCGGTATCTGTTCATCTCTCCTGACCGGGGCATGAATTGCCACCATCGGAATCTCTGATGCTTCGGAATAGGGCAGAAGGGCATCCCGTACATCCCTTCCTGAGACGATGATACCATGAATCTCTCTGGTATCAAGATAGTCCATCAGAATCTCTAATGCTCTCCCGCCATCTCCATGGGTATCCTCGATGAACAGGGAGAGATGCTCATCCCGCAGAAGCGGAACCTTCCGGATCCCAAACACCTGTGCCTCTCCGATAGCCGCATCCGGCCCGGTCAGCGGAAGGAGAACAAGCACTGTATAACTACCGGTCACAGGTACGGCATCGCCGGGTGTATCGGGATCATGATCAAAAGGAAGCCCGGTGATACTCAGGATGAGGAAGAGTACGAGGGCGGCGATGACGAAGAAGATACCGTCTCTCATCGCCGTACCACGATACTTCGAAGGGTCTCCACTGCTCAATCACCCTCCTCACTGCCTGATGCCATGAGTATGCGGCTCCGGATATCAAGGGCTTCATGGAGAGGTACCATCTCCGGCAGGAGTTCATCTCTGGCTATCTCAGATCTCCCCACTATATCTGCATATCTCCTCAGGAGGGATTGTGGAACCATCTGGCCCTGGAGAAAGAGCTGGTGGTCGATCTCATCGATCCGTTCTCTCAGATCCGGTGGGAGATGATCTGCCTCCTTTCGCCTGGTGAGCAGATCGTAAAAGAGATGGAGGTCACCTCTCCCTGGTGCGTGCCGGATCGCTTCATTGATTGCGTCCTCAGCAGCATCATACTCCCCCTTTTTTGCAAGGGCGCGTGCATACCCATACCAGCCTCCGGGGAATGCCGGATGTAGTGTGATTGCCTGGCGGTATGCATCGGCGGCATGACTGAAATCCCCCGCTGTCTCATACCAGTACCCGATATCAGAGAAGATCTTTGATCGTGCATCTTTATCCGATGTCAGCTTCAGAGCCTTGCGATAGATGGATAGCCCTTCTTTTGATCCGCACTCGGCAAGGATCTTCCCGATGATCCAGAGCAGGGTCGTCTTTCTTCCAGGCTGAATCGGGGCATGGGCGATGAGATCCGTCATCCCGGTACGCCATGCCGGCAGTCCTTCATCCTTCATCGCTTCAAGAAGAATGAGGAGACCATCGTATGCCTCATCCCCATAATCTCCTTCAAGAAGGAGCCGTGCCGCCTCCCGGACATTCTTTGTCTCTGATAATGTTCGGATGATACGGGTCTCAAGGAGATCCCCTTTCAGGAGATCATCATTCAGAGGGGCTTCATCTCCGTACCATGCAGCGCGTGCATACCAGAGCCGTGAATCCGGGGTCGGTCTGATAGTGGTGGATCGTCCAAACCAAATGGCAGCGTCGGCAAACTGGAAGGCTCCAAAGGCAAGAATCCCACGGATGAGTGTGTAGTCCCCTTCTGCGCTATCCTCAAGGGATGAGAGGCGCCCGGTATCCAGTGTGCCATCGGCCCGCATCGCCCGATTCATGATACCAAGCCGGGTCATGATCGCCTCATCAACATCGGGATCTGTGATCAGCTCCTCGAGGATCATATACTCGCGGTCAAATCTCCGTGAGCGGCGGCATGAGGTGGCGATCCGGGTGAGGAGCCGACTTCGTACATCTCCATCAAGGCTCTCTGCAATCCGTATCATGCGCTGGTAGTATGTATCCCCCTCCTCCGAGAGACCGAGCCGGTCGGTTGCCTCGCAGAGATAGATGAGCTCGTCACGGATAGGAACAGATCCTGCTTCCTCTGCTGCATGGGCGTTTTCAAGTGCGGTCTGAAACTCTGCTGCGGCCCTCTCCGCATCTCCGAGATTCCGGGAGATGAGACCCAGCTCACGATAACAGATCTGTCGTAGTGCGGGATCATCTGTCCGGATGAGGGCCTGGTCATAGATTGCCCGTGCGGCTCCGATTGTATGGGTCGCAACAGCGTATCTGCCTGCCCTGATACAGGTCTCTGCGGACTCCTCAAATGCAAACCAGCGGCTGAGAAGCAAATTCCACCCCCCCTCAGGATACCGGCGGTTGAGGATGGTGAAGGCCTCTTCCCGTGTATGATTGCAGAACCAGTCGCAGGCGATCGCAGTGATGGTCTCTCTGAGGAGATCCACCACCTCTTCATCCCCCTCATCCAGCCGGCTCAGGAGGTCTGAAGTACTTGCCACCAGACCAAAGATCGTCCGATCCATCGGGTGCACCATTGAAGGCCGTTCCGGAGGGGCTGTCATGAAAGCGGTCGGGTACGCCATCTCCGTATAGAGTATTCCTCTCATTGCCGCCTGCCAGTGCTGCGGGGATCTGCCGGTGGCTTCAGAGAAGAGGGTGCAGATATCATCTGATGCAGTCGTGGGATGCGCTGTCAACCAACGGCCTTCTCCAGGGGTCATTGAAACGAGGGCTCCTATCGCCTTCCGGATCAGCGCTGATCCCTCTTCGTCAGAAGCGATTGTCAGGCAGATACTCCAACGGAATGCCGGGTCTGTCTCGATTCTCCTGAGGAAGAATGCCTGGATGATTGTGTCGATGAAGTACTCTTTTCCATCCTCAGATGAAAGGGATCGGATCGTCTCAAGCATTTCAAGGCGATCCTGTTGAATCTCTCGTATCTGACCCGCAGGACTCATAGATCAGAATAGGTTGTCTCTGTTATTAGATACTCTCTTCATCAGGAACGTGGATATGAACGCGGGAGGATCGATCAGATAATCAGGGGTTATTCCGGGGGCAGTCCTTATCATCTCTTCGCATACATCCGGATATACGGATCATTCTGCCATAGACGAGCGCCTCTGCAACTTTACGTCTGGCCTCATGCAGGTCGCGCCAGAGGGTCTTTCTTGATACTCCAATGATCCCGGCAGCCTCTTCCTGATTATAATCCAGGAGATCAACAAGTCGCAATACCTCAATTTCTTCAGGAAGAATCGTGATCGGATCACCATCTGCTCTGTCCTGATTGCATACAGGTGCATAGCACCTGTAGACATTGCTATCGCTGAACGTGCGACAGACTCGTGGCCTTCCCCTCCGTTTCCGGCAGTACCCTCTCTCGTCTTCGTTCATCACATCACAGTTCTGATCTGATCCTCTCCCATACCGTAGATAAGGCTTTTGATGCAGGACTATCCATTCGGGTGACGGGAATGCCTTTTCTTACTGCCTGAACAACGGCTGGATCAAATGGAATCCTGCCAACGATTGGGATCCCCTCTTCTGCAGCATAGACTTCTATCTCATTTGTGATCTCCTCAAGCAGATCAAACCGGTTGATCAGGATAAGGATTCGAGGATCAAATCTGCGACAGACGGTCACCACGCGTTTCAGGTCATGGAGTGCAGAGACACTCGGTTCTGTTACAATGAGTACCGCATGCATCCCGCTGATCGTGGAGATGAGTGGGCAGCCTATCCCGGGTGGCCCGTCGACGAGGAGCATCTCTGCTGATGGATCTATCGTCAGCGCCCGTTTCTTCACTTCATGGACGAGGAGGCCTGATGTACCCGAACCGGGAAAGAGACGGGCATGCACAAGAGGCCCACACCCGGTTGTTGAGGTATAGATCTCCCCGCAGATCCGACGTTGCATCACAACAGCACCCTCTGGGCAGAGATGTGCACAGAGGCCGCATCCCTCACAATGGATGGGAGAGACGGAGAAAAGTCCCTCCTCAATAATAATTGCATCAAATGCACAACTGTTGCTGCATATACCGCATGAAACACAGATTTCCGGATCTATTCGTGCGACATCAAGGCCATGAAACGGCTCTTTTGTGAGCTTTTTCGCTGAGAGCATCAGCTCAAGGTTTGCCGCATCGACATCACAATCCGCAAGTATCTGGCGGCTGGTATTCGTATCTGCAAGGGCAGAGGTAACCATCGTCTTGCCGGTTCCTCCTTTGCCACTGATGACCGCGATCCGAATCATTGTTTCTCCTCCAGGTATGAAACAATCTTCTGAAAGAGCTTGGCAAAGCGCTGCTTCCACTCAGGGAGATCCCGTGTGATAAGACCCCCGGCATTCTGGACAGCCGCAACCTGACGGTCAAATGGGATTGTCATCAGTATCGGGATGGAATGATCCGAACAGAAGCGGGTGATCTCTTCGTCTTCTCCATCACTTCGGTTGATCACAACACCGGCAGGAATGCCGAGTTCCTCAGCAACACTCACTGCCAGCATAAGATCATGCAGTCCAAATGGCGTTGATTCGGTTACAAAGAGGCAGAAGTCGGCTCCGTCAAGGGTCTCAATGACGGGACATGCAATTCCTGGTGAGGCATCATACAGGATGAGAGGGTGGCCTTCTGCAAGACGCTTTGCCATCTTTATAACAGGCGGGGCCATAACCTCTCCTTCCTGCAGGACGCCGGTGATCAGGGTGAGCATCGGCGCAGGTGCCCTGCATTGTATTATTCCTATCTTTCGTCTCAGATCATGAATGGCTCCAGTCGGGCAGACCAGTCTGCAGCCGCCGCATGAATGGCAGAGCTCCGGAAGGAAGAGATGGCGATCCTTCAGGATGGTTAATGCACCATAGCGGCAGAATGCTCCACATTCTCCACAGAATGTGCATCGTGTGAGATCAATTTCGGGAACAGCAACGGTGACGGGAAGGTCGTTTGAGGGGGCCGGATAAAAGAGATGAAGGTTTGGTTCCTCCACATCGCAATCCACCAGGACAACATCCCTCGTCTCCATGAGTGCATACGCGAGGTTGGCAATGATTGTGCTTTTGCCGGTTCCCCCTTTTCCGCTTGCGATCACTATCTTCATAATGCTCGGTAATCAGGATAATGAAGGCAGGTTTCCTGCAAGGTACGCCTTAACTGCATCGGTGACGGTACCGCCACCCCGGTAGGAGTATGCCTTCACACCGCTTGCCGCCAGTGCCTCTGCTGCATTCCCCCCCATCTGTCCGGTGAGAAGATATTGCGCTCCTTTTTCCACAACAAGGGAAACTGCTCGTGGACCGACGCCACCTGATGCATCAGCAAAAGGATTCGCTACGGAATCAACACCTGCTGTCTTCAGATCAAGGAAGATGAAGTATGGAGCACGTCCGAACCGCTCTTCGAAGGGTGCATCCATACCCGGTGCCTGCGCTGTGATGCAGATGACTGACCCCTCCTTCTCATCATGGCCGCATTCATCTTCAGGTCCGTGATGGCAGGTACTCTCACCCGTAGTGAGATCGCCACGGATATATGCCTCTGCTACGGCATCAACATCCCCTGAGGCACCGAGTATGACCTCGATCCCATTCTGGCAGAAGAGATCGATGGCGCGGGGACCCATTCCTCCGGCAATAATCAGCTCTACATTCTGTTCAGCAAGGAAGCGTGGAAGTTTCCCTGGTTCATGGCCAGGGCTGTCAAGATCCTCACCCCTGCTGATCGTACCATCGTTGGCATTGAATATGGCATACTTTTCACAATGCCCAAAGTGGGCCGAAACCCGTGTACCATCCATTGCTATTGCGATCTTCACTCTTGCACCTCATTTTGGGTATTGATCTGAACGAACCGACCCCGCATTCTTCCTCCGCCAAATCCTCTGCCACATCCACATGGCAGGCCGCCTCTTCCAAGGCCATAGACGATCTGTTCACTCTGTACTGCACTCTGTGCATCTGAAGACGGGGGGACGCAGCGTCCCATTCTCCGTCCGGTCATGGGTCCCATTCCAAGGGGACCTCTTCCATTTAATCCTGGCATCTGTATCACCTGTTCTTCTGGTAATAAGTACTCATATGCGCATAATGCCATAAAAGTTTTGATCGTACGAACAACCCGATTGTTTATTTTCGATGAAAAGGGGTATGCAGCAGGAAGCCCCTCCCTTCAGGGCGGGGTAGTTTGCTTTCGGTTATCCCGGAGAAACTGCTGATGACTACCAGATGACAAAGGATCTCATCGAGGAACTTGCCCTTGATGATGTCTTTGTGAGTGTCGCAGAGCCGATTCCCGGGACTCCACTTGCAGATCTTGTCCTCTCCACACCTCAGGAAGAGAATCCTGTGTATATTCCGCATACGGGAGAATATAAGGCTCTTGGCCTCTCTGAAGCAGAGGCACGGGCATTTGATCTTATGCTCCATGCCGATCTCCATAAACCACGGTTCACCATGGCTGATGATCGGATCTTTAATCTGTATCTTGAAGAGGTCAGGAAACAGGGATCGGATATCCTGAGGAGCACCGAACTACTCGTTCGGTATTCTTAGGAATATTATATATATGTTTTTCCATGGCTTGAAACAAACGCATGGAATAAAAAAAAGATTTTAGATGAGTTTGTTCAGGGGGTGGTTTGGATCCTGAACATCTCCGCCAAGTTCACGGCATGCCTCTGCGAGGACGATGTCGGTGAATGCGGCTGTGGTTGCCATCCCTTCGCAGTTCTCGATTGGGCCAAACATAATTAGATCGGCACCAAGTGTCATTGCCATGATGTTACATCCGATGTCAGGGGCTGCCCATGCAGTCTGCCTGATACCCTCAAACCCGCCAAAGTGGTGGTGTGCCATCTGTTCAAGGAGGACATCTTTTCCTTTGTAATGGTCTGCAAGGACATTCTTTCTCCAGCGTTTCAGCCAGGTCCATGAGACGGTCATGTTGTGGTATGCACCACCGGTTGGGAGACCATGGATCGCCTTACAGGCAAGAATCTCACGGAATGATCCGCCGGATCCAAGACCGAGCGGGGTTGCTGCAGTATCGAGGATCGGGCGGGTGATACCTGCCTCTTCTGCGATCTGAAGCATTCCTTTTGCCTGTCCTGCAACGCCACCCTCGACAAGAACCTTCTCACGGCCGACGACTGATGGGTCGCCCGGGTTGAAGGCAAGGACGATCGCGGAGTTCACATCGGATGCAGCAAGTACATCGATGTTCTCCTGCGGAATCGATCCGTTGATCGAGTTGTAGATGGCACGGTCAGCAAGGCCGACCTCGGTTACATATTCACATGCATGTGCAAGTGCTCCCGGTGCTGATGAGTCCATCAGGAACGGGGTTTTGTTGTCGATACTGTCGAACCAGCTGAAGTAGCTTTCGAATGCCTCGCCAAATTCGGCGATGATCTGGATGAAGTACGGGTTTCCTGTGATATCGTACAGCTCCATACACCGGTTCCAGAGCGCTTCTGCCTTTGGCTTGTCGATCTTACCAGTGTGATCATCGAGCACGGTCTCGTGCTTATTATAAAAGATGGATGCACCGAGTACCCTTGGGTATTCGCCGGGCTGTCCACCGATTTTTATGCCGTTAAAGTCGAGAACGGTCTGTTCTTTCTCAAACCTGAACATAGTTGGAACACCTCACGTTAGAGCATACTAATTTTCGGAAGGATCATCAGCAACATGATAAATACAATAACCCCTGCTACGAGGCCATAGAGGATGCCGATGTCACGCCCGATCTTCCTGCCCACCCTCTGGGCAATCTCAGAGTCTGCAAATTCTATCTTCTTCTCGATCTTGTCGAGTCGTTCCTCAAGCTCGAGGAACTGCGGGTTGGCGCCAGCTATTGCCGTCTCATGCCCGCCACCGCCTGCCTCTTTGACCTCGACAACTATCGGGTCAGCGGCAAATGCTCCGGGATCCTTTCCGGCCAGTTCTGAGATCTTGGCGTTAACTTTACCGAGATCTTCAGTCTCCATGATGTTGACGATTTCAACCTGCTCCTGGAACCTCTTGATCGCGGCATCATCGAGATTCTCGATGAAGGGGATTGCTCCCTCTGCTCCGACGATCTTTCCTCCGGAGACACCACCTTTATGGAGTGCCTCAAGCGACTGGCCACTTAAGTGTCCCTTCACTTCAGTTCCACAGAGGAGGACGAACCTGATATTCGGGTTTGAGATGATATTTGCGATGATCTTCTCAAGCCCGAGGTTCTCGGTCTTGCAGGATCCGCATAATGCAGCTCCGCTAGCGCAGATGCCCGCTTCATCAAGGTGTGATCCCACTGTTACAACGGCGACACAGCTGTTTGCGTCACCTGAATGGAAGTCTCCCTGAGCGATGGGCCATCCGCTTGCCGGTGATTTCTTCTCTGCCATTTTTTTCACCTCAGAGAACCAGAACCGGTACCATCACAACGACCAGGGCGAGCATGAGCCCGATGATGAAGCCGGGAATGCCCGCAGACATAATCCCGGATTCAAGTTTATTCGTCCGGGCGATGATCTGGGCTTTGTATCGGATGTTCTCAACCATTTTGTCAATTGCGTTCATTCGGATGCTTGAACCTGCCATCTATCTCACCCCATCAGAAGGAATCCAAGAATGGTAAATATAACGATCAGACCGATCATCAGTCCTTCAACCTTCCCCGAGTATACGCCTGCGGCGAACCGGTTCTGCATACCGATGTTGGTTACCATTCTCTCGATGATCTTCATGCGGGCGTGGATGAGTGCAAGCTCTCCAGAGAGGGGCTTAACCTCACCTGTTGCTTCTTCTGCACCGCCACCGCCTGCCTCTTTGACCTCGACAACTATCGGGTCGCCGGCAAATGCTCCGGGATCCTTTCCGGCCAGTTCTGAGATCTTGGCGTTAACTTTACCGAGATCCTCGGTCTCCATGATGTTAACGATTTCAACCTGCTCCTGGAACCTCTTGATCGCGGCATCATCAAGATTCTCGATGAAGGGGATTGCTCCCTCTGCTCCGACGATCTTTCCTCCGGAGACACCGCCCTTGTGGAGTGCCTCAAGCGACTGGCCACTTAAGTGCCCTTTCACTTCAGTTCCACAGAGGAGGACAAACCTGATATTCGGGTTTGAGATGATGTTTGCGATGATCTTCTCAAGCCCGAGATTCTCGGTCTTGCAGGATCCACACAATGCAGCTCCGCTTGCACAGATGCCCGCTTCATCAAGGTGTGATCCCACTGTTACAACGGCGACACAGCTGTTTGCGTCACCTGAGTGGAAGTCTCCCTTTGCGATGGGCCATCCGCTTGCCGGTGATTTCTTATCTGCCATCTTTCTTCACCCCATATACTGGAACGCCATGAATGCCGCAATGAGCAGACCTACTGCCAGTCCATACCAGAAGGCTGTGACACCTCCGGCATAGAGCAGCGACTTCTCTCTTCCAGGGAAACTGTTGAGCAGCTGGCCTTCTCCAGAGAGCATGCCGATGAGATCCTCTGATACCATCTCAAGTTCAGCAACCTTATCGATGATCGGCTGGTAGGACTCTCCGGCGGTGGTTACAAATCCAATGACCGGGTCGGCGACGAGGCCGAATTCGGGTAATACAAGAACATATCCCATATTTATCACCTCTCCTTCAGGCCTCAGTCTCCAGAATCGGTTTAGCGTCAAGCCACGCTGCTGCATCGCGCTTTGAGAGCTCGATGAACTGTGTGTAGGTGTAGCCCCATCCGATGATCGCTATCAGCAGGCCGACGAGTGCCGCTCCGACAGCAATGAATGCAAAGGAGATGACTGCCATAATGATCATGGAGAGGAATCCACACTCTGCGGCGAGCATGAGTGTCCGATCCTGTGTGTTCGACGGGCCAAGCGCTGCATTGAACGGGTGCTGGATTGCGATTGCACCAAGCATGAATGCGACAGCGATAACACCTCCACCGAGGTAGGATGCGTTTGCTGAGCTCATTGCAAATCCGAAGATCGAGATGGTTCCGGCTGAGATCGCACTGAAGGTAAAGTCACCGGTCGCCATCGCGGTAAAGCCGAGGATGGTGAGTGCACCGATGACCGAGAGCTCTGCAAGAGACTGCATCAGAACCGGGATCTTCATATTCAATACATTGTCTGCAAGGAATCCAAAGACTGCTCCGGCGACTGCTGCAATGATAAGGGCAGCGATCGGGGATGCAATGCCGAATTTGGTTCCAAGGAGCATGGCGATGATACCTGCACCAAATGCGACCATACCAGCGGATGGAACACCTGTTCCGATACCATAGCTGCAGAGTCTTTTGATGGTGCTTGTTCCCCAGATAAGAGCGATAACTGCTCCAAGCCCTCCGAAGAATGAGAATAACTCAAGTCCGGTGATGGTATTGAGATATGTCAGATAGATACAGAGTATGGATCCGACAATTCCGACCATCAGAAGGGTGTTGTGAGGGATTGCGTCAGCGGATGCTTCTACTTTTACTGTCATCTTCTCCACCTCAGAATGGCACCGGTACGATAATCAACAGGGCGAGCAGACCGGCGAGAGCTGATGCGACAGCACTTGCAACAATTGCACGTGGGAACCGCTTGAACTTGGGGTCATGTGGCCCTTCGATGGTTCCGGTGATGTTGTATGCGGTCATGACGGCGTTGACAAGGAACATACCGATTGCAAAGATACCTGCAATAGATACGATCAGCGGCATGGCACTCTCAACATCTGTTCCCATGAGTGCTGGAATACCGGTCAGGTAGGCGTCATAGAGTGAGAGGTAGATGAGCGTTCCGCCGAAACCTCCGATAAGACCTCCAAGGACACCTCCAACATAAGAGATGAACGGAAGACCGTGCCCCTCAGTACCCTGGCTTTTATATTCCGGCTGTGTGTCGCCGGTCAGTGGGTCTTTGCTGACCTTTCCTGATGCGGCGGGAATTCCCATTGCAAAGACGTACGTGACGTTCACAAGCATACAGGTGATGGCCATCAGAAGTGCGCCGCCGATGGCACCGGTTCCGAGAGCGACCGGGTAGCTGAACTGTGCTGCCCATGCTCCCTTAAAGAGACCGGCAAGACCTGCACCTGCTGCAAGCATCGTGACACCGGTTGCAATACCTGGTGCCTGACCCATTGCCGCCGGCGCTCCGCCGACAGGAACGAGGTGCACACTGAATGTAACAAGCATTCCGCCGATAATAATTCCGATGAGGGAATAGAAGGCGGCCATCGGGAAGATACCTGCGATTGTCAGACCAAATCCGATACCAAGAACTGCAAGCAGCAATACGACTGCGATTGCGGCTCCCATGACGGGCATCTCTGCTCCGCCTGCCGGCTTACTTGCGATCGCTGACATTTATATTGCCTCCTCTTCGGGTGCAGTGTACGGACCATAGGTCTTCCGAGCCCAGACCTCGATGTAGCGGGCCATGATCGTGATGATAAGGACAATAATCGCTCCCATCATGACTGATCCCCACCCTCCGAAGTAATGCTCGAAGATAAGGTGCCTCCAGAGTTCAAAGAAGACGATCAGCCCAAAACAGATACCTGATGCGGGACCGCCGAACTTTGAGGTGAACCATCCGTTGTCGAGTGAGCTTCTTTCACCGGCTTCTGCATACCGGACGATGTTTCCGGATGCTGAGATCGGGACACCTGCTCCGAACTTCTGGTTCTGGTACTGGCGTTCTTTCCCATAGAATGGGTTTCCGACGGCAGAACCGGCTGCTCCGAGTGCGATACCCCAGATGATACCGAGGATTGGCAGTGGGAACGGATGACCGAGTACTGCGTTCATAAGATACACAATCGTCACAGTCGTAAAGATTGCAACGAATGCGTGTGCGACAGTGACGGGTGTCACTGATTTCAGTATATCAACATAGACTGGCTGGCCGAACTTTGCAAGACTTGCTGTCCTGCCGAGATAGGCGGTGGTTGCATAGACACCCTGAACGAAGGATGCGAGGATACTTCCAATTATGATAGATAAAACGGGGTTAACGTTCATTATCATAAATGCCCATGCGACACCAGCACCAATTGCAATCCAGAGAGCCCATGCCGGGGGCTCACCTGCGATGGCCTTGTTAAAGATACGGTGATTGTATCCCATCTGCGGAGCCAGCTGAACCTGAGAGTTGGGATCACCCTGTGATCCGATATCAGACTCGGTATCTTCAGCTGCACCTGCAACCGTTGCAAGTGCTCCCGCGAGGGCAGCCACTCCAATACCTAATACGATGTTCTCCATGTGAGATTCTCCCTTGATCTAATGAGTATAAGAGTATTCGATCAGCGTTACCTCTCCAGAATCGGAGTACTACGTGTGGACATAAAAGACTGGATTGTAATTGAATTAAAGGTTTCGAATTAACGCTGGAATCAGGCGGTTCACCTCTTCTCTTTGAAGAAATCCTGTTGAATTCCGACCTGTTATTCAGCAGATCTTTCATTAGATAAAAAAAGATTGGTGTTTTGTGATCACTTTGCGGGGATGATGAGCGAGCGCTCGCCGGCTGGCATGAACTCGCGGATCGCACCGCGTGCAAACTCCTTCCTTGGTTCGGAGAAGTCGAACTTGAGGGCGGGGTCTGCGAAGCAGATCTTGATGAGCGGGGAGAGTGTCCAGGCATCGCCACGTCCATAGTGGGCGGATCCGGCGATTGCTGCGTATTCTCCCTGGTGGCCGACGTTCATTGCGTAGTTTGGATAGTTTGGTCCACGGAACTCGCCGATACAGCCCTCGTCAGGCCGGACGGAGAGTGAGTTTGCTGAACCACACTGGTCCTGCAGGTCGTAGCCGAAGAATCCGAGACGTGACCATCCCTCTTTGTGCATGAGCATGGAGAGGTACCATCCGTTCAGACCGGCGTTGGAGTTACCGGTTGCGATTGCGGTGGAGATACCGGATGCTGCTGCGAGGACACTTGCACGCTGTGAACCACCGAAGTGGTCTTCGAGCATCGTTGGGTATGTTTCGTACTGCTCCATACCGTTGAGGTTGACCTCGCTTGCGATGTCGTTGACGATCTCCTGGGTTGGCTTGACCTTGTCTGCGGGGTTCGGGTTCTGCCAGTCGACCTTGTACTTGTCTTTGATGTAGTCCATACCGTAGTAGGTGAACTCATCGAGGATGTTGTCGGTGTATGCAGCGGTTGCATACTGGGTGAATCCGACACCACCGGACATGTAGGAGCCGAGCCAGATCTGGTCAAAGAGCATTGCACCTGCACCGACAACCTCAAGTGTTGCTCGGGCGGGGTCGTTTGGATACTTCCGGTCTGCCTGGATCATGTCGGCGAAGTTGCCAAACAGGATACCACCTGGCTCGTTTGGACCACGGGCACGGCGGGCTGGCAGGTGGGAAGACATCTGGATAACACCAGCGTGCTTTGCGGCGTAGGAGAGGTCAGCGACTGCTGCTTCACCTGCGCACATCCGGTATGCACCGATGAAGGACATACCGATCTGCATGGCGGACCACCGGGAGGTCGTTCCACCGTCGCAGGTGCGGGAGACGGTTGTCGGGATGTGGACACACTGCCACATGGATTTGCCGACTGCGTTCATCAGTGCCTCAGCCTGCTTCTTGGGGAAGAGCTTCTCAACATTGAGGAGGAACTGTGGCTCGATGTCGTCTGCAAGCTCGGAGTCTCCGGTGAAGACCTTGACGTAACAGTCATCGGTGAGTGCAGGGTGGGTCTCGACCATGTGCTCCTGAACGACGGCTGCGCCGGGCATTGCGTGGTTGACGACGTGGAGGTACTCGTTGATCGTCTCAGGGGTAACTTCCTTGCCGAGACGCTTCTGGAGTGTCTGGTGGGCAAGGTCCATGTTGACGATAACGGTTCTCCGGATGTCATCCCAGAACTGCTGCATTGCAGCGTTGTTGACGAAGTGGAGATCGTCACCCTCGACGAAGGTGCCGGTTCCTGAGACCTCGTAGGTCATCAGCTGGCGCTGGCCCATCGGGACACCACCAAGGTGGCACCGCTCCGGGTCATACATATCCATTCCACGCTCTTTGACGATCTTCTCGTTTGCCGCCATAAACTCCTTCTTACGGGGAGACTGGTTCACACCGTCAAATGCATAGAACTTGGTCTTCTGTGATTCTACATCCTGTCCCGGGAACTTCTCCTTCAGTGCCTTCAGGAAGAGTTTCTGTGCTCTCTCAATCTTTGCCATCTTTTATCACTCCTTTGGCATGTATCCGTACTTGGTTCTCAGGCTGTGGATACGCTGGATGTATTCAATGTACTCTGCATCATTACGGTAGGGGTTGCCACCGAGGACATGGAAGATTGTCGTGTTCTCACCGAGCCACTTCTCGTCCATCGGCTTGCCGACTGCGACCTTCTTGTCGAGCGGGACACCGATCTGGTCTTTGACGTACTTTACAAGACCATCTGCCTCAAGGACACAGCGCTGGAGCATGTCAAACATCATGCCGTCTTCTGCAAGACGGAGTGAGTGTCCGTGAACTGTTGCTCCACGGATACCTGTCCGTGCGGGGTCGAAGAGGTTTGTGTTGATGAGATCCTTTGCAATCTGCTCAAGGTCACGCTCACGGCACTCAACGATCTGACGGCCTGAGAGTGTACCCGGGTCGATACCACGGTAGCGGTACATCTCGACGTAGGTCCTCTGGTATGGCTGGGACGGTGCGTTGAGCATCGAGTCTGCGAACTGGATATACCGGACGCGGTCTCCTGCCTTTGCACCCTCGGTTGGGGCGACGATCTTCCTGATCGGGCAGTCCGGCTCTCCCTGCTCTGCGAGTGGCGGGTGTGCGGTCGGGTATGCCTGACCTGGTGCACGGTGTCCCATGATGAGGACAACGTCCTCGTCTGTTACATCGCGAATCTTTTCAAGTTTTACTTCCGGGTTCATCTGGTTGCGCCTGTTCTCGGCGACCTTTGAGGTTCCCGGTCCATACTGTGGTTTGTATGCCATGAATAATTCACCTCATTGAAGGTTGTTCCTTCATTGTTCGTAGTACTTCGCGGATGACATCCGCCAGCTTCTCCCGTGTTGGTGTCTGGCCCCGTGTGACCCCTGATACGATTGCGACAACGGTGCCTTTGGTCCGTATCGCTTCTTCAGGTGGCATGACATAGGCGGTCTTCACACCTTCCCGTGCGAGATCCTCATAATCAATCGGCGCCTGTGAGACGACGACAGCTTTGATGTCGCATGCTTCCAGGATGCTTCTGACCTTTGCAACGACATGCGACCGGACATTACCATGGTGGAGAACGGCGACCCTGTGCCGTTCGATCTGTTCGATCTCACGCAGGTTCAGTCCGAAATTCGCACCAATGGCTGCTCCGCCAGCGTTTCCTGCATCTGCGGGAATGCCGCTGCCCGCGTTTAACACCAGGGTACTTACGCTGTATTCGACCCCCTGCTGCCTGAGTGCTGACGTGATATCGCAGATCGGCTTTGTCACATGCCTCCGTCCGGGAGACATCGCTACCACGATGACATCGGGATACCGGCATTCGGAGATTGTCCCGCGCTGTGCGAGGGATCCCCCCTTGCCCATTCCCATTGACTGGCGGCAGTCGACGATCTGTGTTACACGTCCGATTGGCATGTTATCTGTTTCCCTGCAGGATGACCGGTCGTGTCTTGCTCTTCGGATCAACCATACCGAGTATCCGGTCGTCCTCAACGACGCCGTACTTTGCATAATCGGTCATGGTCATGCTGGAGCGCATGAATCTGCCCTCCTGGAGAGTGAATGGGAAGTTGGTAAGAACCGTCTCGCATGCCTTCCTGATCTCCGGTATCGGTGCGGCATCCTCAAGCTCGATGAGGACCGTTCCGACCTGTACCTGGAGCTTAATCGTCTCACCCTCCACCACGATCTCCCTGCGCTGGGGCACTACGTTTGGTGTCCCTCGGGCAGGCCCGTATGGAACGATCTCCGGAACCCGGGGACCGTTTAGAACGATCCGCCGGATGCCGGTTTTTGAGAGGATCTCGTTTAGGAGAGCCTCTGCGGTATCGGGGGTGAGGAAACGTGCGGGGACGATCCGGATTTGTGGATAGCTGGTTTCTGCCATTGCAATCTGGTCTCGGACTGGATTATACAGCCTTTGCGATCGCGTTGATCGGCTTTGCGAACTCTTCGATCTGACCGAAGGTGTCTCCGTAGATCTTGGAGGTCGACTCTGGGGAGAACATCTGGGTTCCTGCATCCAGAGCGCATGCTGCGACGATACAGGGGATACCGACACCTGCGGCGTGCCTTGTAACGACGTGGTTTCCGTTGAAGATACCTGGTCCTCCACCACCGTAGATCGAGTGGCTGAAGAAGGAGAAACCGACGGCAACACCCATCACACGACCGAAGTCACAGCCTGGGAGACCGGTCTCGTGCTCAAGCAGGTCGTTGAAGTACAGGAGCGTCGATGAGACGGCCTGTGCAAACCGGCCTGCACCACAGTTGACCATGGTTGCTGCAAGGGTACCTGCTGCTGCATATGCGTTCCAGAGCATCGGGTCCTTCGTGTCGTAGAACTGGAAGTATCCGCCCTTCTTTCCTGGTACAATGACCTTGTCTTCGATTGCACGCTCAACGAGCGACTGGACGACGGTACCGACGGTTCCGCTCTGGCCGTTCTGCTTGACGAGGTCATAGACGAGGTTGTTTGCGTTCAGTCCCTGGTAGGCGTAGAGGAGCATCTGTGCCCGCTCGAATGGGCCGATTGCGGCTCCCATCTCGAACTCTCCTGCCTGTTCGAAGGTGGATGCGAGGGCTGCTCCCTGCATTGCGTTCCTTCCGGTCATCATGACGGCGTGGTTTGCCGGGATGTTCCGGAGTGCATAGCCGAGACCTTCGTTGTTCTGTGGGATCGAAAGGATGGATGCGACGCCTGCGCCTGCCATGTCCATGGTCTGCGGGTAGGTACCCCAGACAGCTGCCTTGACGGTGTTTGCGTCAAACATGCCGATATCGAACTGGTCCATGATGGCGTAGGTGGCAGCTGCTGCAACACCGGTGATTGCGGCATCGTAGGTGGATGCTGCATTCAGCCGTGCAGTTGGTGCCTGAACGAGGAGGAGCTTGCCGCCTCCGTACTTGTTGATGAGGGTGTCATCGCCTTCAGTGACCTGGACCATATCCTGGATCTTGGCTGCAATGGCGTCAGAGTTTCCAAGAATGTCGAGATCGAGTTCACGTCCAAGAATCTGCTGGTGCTTGCCGATCTTTCCGGTCTTCAGGGCTTCCTGAATTCCTCCAAGGTTGACGGCAACAGTTCTCTTGGTCAGGTTGATGAGCTTGAGGATCGCCGGGTTTGTCAGGGGGCTGACCTTGTCAAGGGCGACATTGCTCTTCAGCAGTTTGCCTGCATCATCATACAGGTCGATTGTGTCTGAATATTTTGTCATAAATTTTTCCTCCAAATACCGTTTGATTCGATTCATTCCGGTCATTGAGTACTGAATACTGAAAGAAGTCACTGAAACGGGTGCTGATTGTGATTGGCACGTCCCCTCTGGGACAATCAAATAATTCCTTATGGCAGGATATAAGTGTTGTCTTTTAACCCTTGGTTTTCTTTTATTCTGGGTTTTTAAATAAAAGCGATTTATTGGGTAATATTCAAATATAGAGACGTGGTTCGGTTTTTCTTAAAAAAAAAGTATTACGTTCTAGACTTAAAAGTATTACGTATTCTCTCTCGAATGGCGGTTTCCTTATCACGATCCTCTGCGCTTTGATCTTTTAGGGGATTTCAGGCCCTGATATGATGCTCTCTGGCGGAATTGCCTTGAAAATATCCTTCTTTAGCTCATCAAAACCTATCTCGTCCAGCTGATCTCCGAGTAAGCGCCCGTCCCATGCCTTCCTGTAGATCCATGTCACCACTTTCTCGACCACCATCATACATTCATCCTCCCCTGCCACGGTGATGAGAGGTCGTCCAAGTGTCGGGTGTCGGCCGCGCTTCCCTCCGACGGTAATAAGATAGGCGTCAGGTCCTCCTCTGATGGTCGAGTACGGGCAGATATGGATGCAGTTGCCACAATCGATGCACTTCTTCATATCAAGGACAATCTCACCTCCACGGACGAAGAGAGCCCCCTCCTTACAGAAGTTGACGCAGGTACCACACCCGGTACAGAGGCCGGGATTACGGATTGGACGGGTGACGCCGGTCACGCCAACTTCACAGAGTCTCTCTGAAACACAGCTGTTTGGACAGGATGAGACGCCGATGCGAACACGGATTGGCATATTCTTACCAAAGAAATCCTTGTCAATCCTGCGGGCAAGCGTTATCGAGTCGACATTGGCGAGTCGGCACCGGTCTGTTCCCGGGCATGCGGTGATATTGACGATCTCCTCCCGCTCGGATCCGACGGGGGTATTGTTCGCCTCAAGTGCCCTTCCCAGTGCCTCAAGATCAGCGATCTTCACATGCGGGATCTCCATCGTCTGACGAACCGTCAGATGGGCTGTTCCGGTTCCAAACTCCTCGGTTATCTTCGCTATCCCGATGAGCTGCTCCGGGGTGACGATGCCTGCCGGAATTCTGATCCTGACGGTGCAGAAGTCGCTGTCCCGCTGGGTGATGACACCCCCGCGGGTATGCATGCCGGTATCTCTCTGAATCTCCATGTTCTATCACTCTACCTCTTCCCGGTTATATGCTTCTGCACCCCTGCTCAGGGCAGAAGCTACGGCAACAGGAGCGGTTCCAATGACGGCAAGACATCCTGTGGTGTTCAGATCACCGAAGACACAACCCCGGACGAGCACCTCTCCGGAGGCAGCGAGGATACCTGGAGAGCTCCCTGCCGCAGTTGCGGCCTCCTTCAGCCTCTCCTCTGTGGCTTCATGCAGTATCAGTACACCCCCAGACCTTCCGGCTCCGGCTTTCTTATATAATGAGTTGAGGACGGCTTGTGGTGTCGTCCAGCATGGAAAACGATCAAGACTGTCCAGTATCTCATCAACAGTCGGATCCCTCAGGATCTCCGTCGCACCCTGATGGTCGCCAAGTGCGACTCCCGGTATCGGGGTGTTCTTATAGCCCTCGATGATGCAGTAATCAGCTCCCCGTTCTGCCGCGGCGTTGATTGCGGCGATGAGATCCCCTCCTCTCCGGATGGTGACACTCTTTTCATTATCAATACCAGAACTCCCTGTTGCCCCTGCCTGATAGTGGAGGGTTGTATCCCTTCCCTCTTCAAGGGTGAAGGGGTGGTGGCCGAGATGCTTGATCGTCTCGACATGCCCGGTGGCGGCGAGGCGTTCACAGAGCTGCCTTGTCAGCGTGGTCTTGCCGGTATTGGATGTACCGAAGATGTGAATGAGAATCATCAGATCACGTACTCTTTATTCTTCTGGCATATCCTGATAGTTTCTTCCTCTGCCACCGGGTATGTGGTGGGCGATTCCACTGTTATTCATCATAAAATCGAGAAAAATGGCTATGTATAAATACTCTGGATTATCAACCTAACAGTGTCCGAGGTTTAACCATGGCAATGAAATATGTACAAACCACCTGCCCGTACTGCGGGACAGGCTGCAGCATGAACCTGGTCGTCAACGACGGCAAGGTCGTGGGCGTCGCCCCGTACCAGCGCTCCCCCGTCAACGAGGGGAAGCTCTGTCCAAAGGGCGTCTATGCGCACGAGTTCATTAACAGTGAAGACCGGCTGACCACCCCGCTCATCAAGAAGGACGGGAAGTTCGTTGAAGCCAGCTGGGACGAGGCATACGAGCTCATCGCCAGCAAGCTGAAATCATACCAGCCGAGCGAGGTTGGCGTCCTTGCCTCTGCCCGTGTCAGCAACGAGGACAACTACGCGATCATGAAGTTCGCCCGTGGTGCCCTGAAGACGACGCACATCGACCACTGTGCCCGTCTCTGCCACTCCTCCTCCGTTGCCGGCCTTGCAACGACGTTTGGCTCCGGTGCAATGACCAACTCGATCGCCGACATCGCCGAATCGAAGTGCATCTTCATCATCGGGAGCAACACCTTTGAGCAGCACCCGCTCATCGGCCGGAGTGTCGCCCGTGCCCAGAAGAACGGCGCCAAACTGATCTATGCCGATCCCCGTCTCACCCCGACCGGCAAGCAGGCCGACCTGTACATGCAGTTCAGGAGCGGGACCGATGTCGCCATCTTCAACGCGATGATGCAGGAGATCATCAAGAACGGCTGGGAAGACAAAGAGTTCATCGAGAAGCGGTGTGTCGAGTATGACGCCCTGAAAGGCGAAGTCATGAAGCCCGAATACTCGCTTGAGAACGTCGAGACCATCTCCGGCATCCCCGCCGCCCAGCTGAAGCAGGCTGCCGAATGGTATGCCACAAGCGGCGCCTCCTCGGTTCTCTTCTCAATGGGTATCACACAGCACACCACCGGTGTTGACAACGTCAAATCCGTTGCCAACCTTGCCATGCTGACCGGCAACATCGGCCGTCCCGGCACCGGTGTGAACCCGCTCCGTGGTCAGAACAATGTCCAGGGTGCCTGTGACATGGGCTGTCTCCCCGTCGTCTTCACCGGCTACCAGAAGGTCATCGATGAAGCTGCCCACAAGAAGTTCTCCGATGCCTGGGGCTTTTCGGACGGTATCTGCAAACCCGAGAACGGCTATGAGGTCACCATCATGCTCAAGACGCTCAATGAGAAGCCTGGTGAACTCAAGGGCATGTACATCATGGGCGAGAACCCGATGCTCTCTGATGCCAACCTCTCCCATGTGAAGGATGCGCTTGAGAAGCTTGAGTTCCTCGTCGTCCAGGATATCTTCATGACCGAGACCGCCGAGATGGCTGACGTCGTCCTCCCCGCCACCTGCTTTGCCGAGAAGGATGGTGTCCAGGTCTCGACCGAGCGTCGTGTCCAGCGTCTCAGAAAGGCCCAGGAAGCCCCCGGCCAGGCAAAACTCGACTGGCAGATCATCGCCGAGGTTGCCGCAAAGATGGGCTATGCCGAGCAGTTCGCCTGGCAGTCTGCTGAAGATATCTTCAACGAGATCACCAGCCTGACCCCGTCCTATGCCGGTATGTCCTATGAGCGTCTCAACAAACCCGAAGCGCTTCAGTGGCCCTGCCCTGCAGCCGACCACCCGGGCACCCCGATCCTGCATACCACGGCATTTGCCCCGGTCATGCCCGACGGTAAGGGTCTGATGACGGCGATCACGTTCAAGCCGCCGGCAGAGGTTCCTGACGCCGAGTATCCGTTCATCCTGACGACCGGCCGGAGCTTATTCCACTGGCACACCGGTGGTATGACCCGGCGCTCCGCATCACTTGACAGCGAACAGCCCACCGGGTGGATCGAGATCAATGTCGATGATGCCAAAGCACTTGGTATCGCCGACAACGAGATGATCATCGCAAAGACCCGGCGTGGCCAGATCAATGTGCCTGCCCGTGTGACAAAGGATATCATGAAAGGCGTGATGTTCATGCCGTTCCACTTTGCCGAATGTGCAGCCAATGTCCTGACAAACGACGCCCTCGATCCAATATCGAAGATTCCGGAGTTCAAGGCCTGTGCTGTTGCCGTTGAGAAGATCAAGGAGGCCTGATTACGATGGTTGCAAAAGGCGATATGATATATGCATGGTCCAAAGAGTCCGAGCTCGCAGAGAAGGGTGAGTGTGGAGGCGCCGTCTCAACACTCCTGAAATATGCTCTTGAGAGCAAGATGGTTGATGGTGTCCTTGCCGTGAGGAAGGGAGCCGATGTCTATGATGCAACCCTTGAGGTCATCACCGACCCCGCCGAGATCGCAGCATCCGCCGGCTCGCTCCACTGCGGTACGCTCCTCATCCCAAAGATGATCAAGAAGTACCTCAACGGTGCATCGAAGATGAAGCTCGCCGTACCGGTGAAGGGCTGCGATGCGATGGCATTCTACGAGCTTGCCAAGAGAAATCAGATCAACCTCGACAACATCGTCATGATCGGTCTCAACTGTGGTGGAACCGTCAGCCCGGTTGCCGCAACAAAGATGATCCGGGAGAAGTTCGAACTTGACCCCGCCGATGTTGTGAAAGAGGAGATCGACAAGGGTCAGTTCATCGTCATCACAAAGGATGGCGCTCACAAGGGCATCTCCATCGACGAACTTGAGGAAGAGGGCTATGGCCGGAGGGACAACTGCCGCCGGTGTAAGATGAAAGTTCCCCGCCAGACAGATCTCGCCTGTGGAAACTGGGGTGTCATCGGCGATAAGGCCGGCAAGGCAACCTTCGTTGAGGTCTGCTCTGAAAAGGGTGCAAACCTCGTCAATCAAGCAGCAAAAGCTGGTGTACTTGAGACCTCTGCAGCCGATCCAAAGGGTATTGCAATCCGCGCAAAGGTCGAAAATGCGATGCTCAAACTTGGTGACAAGTGGCGCAAGCATGACTTTGAAGCACTCGGTGAGGGTCGCGCACGACTTGAGACGATCATGAAGGAGACCTCCCGGTGTATCAAATGCTACGCATGCATCGAGAACTGTCCGATCTGCTACTGTGTCGAGTGCAGCACCAAGAAACCCCACCTCGTCAAACCAGGTCAGGTTCCGCCAAGCTTCATGTTCCACATGATCCGGTTTGCCCACATCTCTGACTCCTGTATCAACTGTGGTCAGTGCGAAGAACTCTGTGCAATGGATATTCCAAATGCGCTCTTCATGCACGCCCAGCAGGTTGAACTCGAGAAGATGTTCGGCTTCACCCCCGGTATCAACATGGAACCCCCGATCCTTGCATATGCAGAAGAGAAGGTTGAGCGGAAGCGTCTCGATGACACCGGCTCAGACCAGATCTTTGACAACGTATTCAAGGAATAAATCAACCAATTTTCCTTTTTTTTAAAAAAAAAACCTGTGCAACGTCTTTTCAGATCCTTCATCCCTTTCACGATCGAACAGGCAGGAAGCCCACGACTGCAGCTGTGGGTAGGTACTCCTGGATTCCATATACTCTTCAGAGTCACTATTCATCAGATTAGGCAGGGAGACGTACTGGCACTCTTCCTGATACAACCCTGAGAGGCTGGTTGAGGGAGAACTCCTCCTATTTGATGGGTGAATGTCGAAAATACAGGTTTTAAATTACAGAATATCGAAAAAAAGCTGAGAAGAAGTGAATTACTTCTTCTGGTAGAGCTTGCCGTAGATGAGCTTACCCTTGGACTTGGGGTGGCGTTCGCCGGTGTCACCAATGTACTCCGCAAACGTCGCTTTTACACCCTCAACCTCAAGCTCGACATCGCCGACATAGTTAAAGCCAGGCATCATGACATCGACGGAGCCGAAGAGATAGATCTCTCCCTGAACCATCTGCCCGCCGAGGCGGCTCTTGGCATTGCCTTTGATGACGGTCCTGCCACCATCGGCATGGGTCATGACATGGACATCGACGTTGCCATCGATGACGATCTCGCCAGCCATCATGAAGGTTCCGGCATCTGAACCGACATTGCCCTTCACATGGATTCTGCCGCCCTGCATTCCTCTCCAGTCTCCACGGTACGAGGTGCCGAGGTAGTTGCCGGCATTCCCTTCGACGATCAGCTCCCCGCCCTTCATGGCGGTTGCTGCAAAGTCTCCGATATTGCCTTTTGCGGTGATCTTCCCACCGGTCATCCATGCACCGACATACATATCGGTGTCGCCATTGATGACCACTTCACCGGCACTCATGTGGGCGCCGATGTACTTTACTTTTCTGAGGTCCCCATTGACAACGACCTTCGTCTCTGCCGCGGTGGCTCCTCCTTTTCCGGAGACGGTAAAGTAGTCACCGACGACGGGGGTGGTCTTCCCCATTGGAAGGGGAAGGGCTGCGATCTCCTGGGCTGTCTTTGAAGCAAGGGAGTCGGGATTGAAGACCTCTGCCTCAAGGAACAGTGGTGGCTGCTCTTTGATGGTTAGTGTTACAGTTTCCATTTTTCACTCACCTCAGACAGTTGCATCAATCTCAATGACGTACGGGTTTGGCACATAGTGGTGTGAGGCCACCTCGTAGTTGTTCTGGTTGATCGTGTAGAACTTGTTGAACTTCAGGGCGATATCACGCTGGACCTGTGCGTTCTCGTTCGTCTTCACATCCACCCAGAGGGTCCGCTTGTTGCCGTTGCTGATGATCTCGCCTTCGTTGATGATCAGCTCACCCTGCTTGAAGAGGTATGCTGCTGACCCGAATGCCTTCTCGATCAGTTCGGGATCATCTGCAGTCTCGGGGTTGTAGTCATAGACAGCCACATCGCCGCAGAGACCCGGTGTCAGTGACCCATACAGGTGTGACAGGCCGAGTGCCTTTGCCGTTCCTGCACGGGTCATCATCGCGATCTCGTAGAGCGAGAGTTCGCGGTCGATGGCGCCAAGACCTGTCCGGTCACGGACCTTGCCTTCGTTCTTCATCCCGGCAAACATCTCGTCACGGGCCTTTGCGCTCATCAGCCACTTCATCACGCGGGGATACCGGGTGAACGGACCTGCGTTGGGGTGGTCGGTCGTCATGTGGAACCGCATCGGATCATTGGCAAGGAGCGCGATCTCAAGACCGATCGCCCACTGGATACCGCAGACGAAGATCTCAGGGCTGTACACATACGGAACAACACCGGAGCCGGTCTCAAGCTCGACATCCACATTCGCCCATTTCAGGTGGTTTAACTCGCAGAGATGGTGCTCAAACGGCCCGTCAGCCGTCATCGTCGTCGTCTCGTCGAGGGTCACAAACCCGATGTCACAGGTGATGTTCTTGTTCGCATTGACATACTCGGCGATCTTGTCGGCACGGGACTCAAAGTCGCCCCAGGTCGTTCCGCCATACGAATGGAACTGGATATGCGTGTGGTGGAGCACCTGGTCACGGCCAAAGTCGCCCTTCGGTGAGATCCCTTCAGCAAGCTTCAGGGTATCAAGGGTCGTCTCGTAGTTGCCGGGGTTGCCGAGGTTGTTGCTGTGCACATGCATACTGTGCGGCAGCTTCAGCGCCTCGTTCGCCTCGATCAGCCCTTTGACGATCTCCGCCGGGGTGATATCGAAGTAGGGCACCGGGTCATGAATGGTTGTACAGTTCAGGCCCCATCCCCATGCTTCCGTGCCGCCGGGATTGACGCATTTTACCGCGTATCCCTTCGTCATCCTGAGAAGCCAGGCGATATATGCCGCGGTATTCTCGAGTTCGCCGTTCTTGAGATACTCAAGGACGAACCAGTTGTTCCCAAAGACCGGGTAGGCACCCTGGTCAAGGATCGGGGTGTCCCGCATCTCTTCATGGACATGCCGTGCAAAGAACGGGGGCATCGCCGCCTCCATGACGGTGGTGTATCCCATGTTTGCATACTCGTAGCCGGTCTTGAAGACGGTCGGGATAGAGAACCCGCCCGACATCCTCCGGACACCACGGCCCGGTTCATAGGGTGCCTGTTTCTTGTCTTCAGGGCGGTACCACCGGCCGACATTGACCTTTGGCCCGGCGACATGGGCGTGGATATCCACACCCCCGGCCATCACGGTCTTGCCGGCAGCATCGATCACCTTTGCAGATGCCCCGACACTCTCGACAATCTTTCCGTCTTTGATGGCGATGTCCTTCTTATCTCCGTTGATCCCCAGGACCGGGTCGAAGACAAAACCATTTTTGATGAGATATTCTGCCATTGGTTCTACACTCCCTTGCATTTCCTGACTTCACCAAGGACCATCGTGAGGAACTCCTGGTCGGTGAGCATCCCTTCCGGCGGGTCAACGACCTTGCGTGACTCGATTGGGACGTTATCCATCCGGTAACAGCAGCCGCCGACCTCGACACCGACGAAGGCGACCGGGACATGCAGTTTGCAGACCGCGGTCGTCGGGGTGAGATGGGGGTCGATGGCGACCGATGGGAGCTGTGCGATCTTCTTCACCGAGCTGATCGGGAAGTGTGCACCGGGGTCGGACCCGAGGATGAATGCTGCATCGACTTCATCGCGGACCAGCAGATCGTTTGAGCTGGTCTCGCCGGGGTTGTACCGGGCGACACCACGGGAGAGATCGACACAGAACGGGAACCCGAACTGCCAGCCGAGCACCTCACCGGATCCGGTGACGTTGTAGTGTCCCCGCATCGGCATAATGGCCGCTTTGGTGTAGTCGTTTAAGTCGCGGGTCAGCCCGATTGCGATATC